>JAISOQ010000133.1 GCA_031275515.1 Treponema sp.
GTAGAGATTAATAGTACAAACGGTCCCCAGAACAAACTCCGCCTGGGCAGGCAGCCCCTTCCGGCATCCCGTCAGGGCGGTTCCCGCCAGGCCAATGACGGCGCAAAACAAAAAAAAACCGCGCTTCAACATAATTTCGGCAATTTTACCGTAATTATCCCTGTCCGTCCATCGCGCCGCCTGCGGGAGCAGGAATTCTCAGTTTAAAATAATCGCCGGACCTTTGTTGAAACTGAGAATTGCTGAAAGGGCTAAATTATTTCTTGACTTTTATGACGATTTGACTTTATGGTAGAAGGCAGGGTATACGGTGACTAAACAGAAGATAACCGCAGCTCCTTCGATACGCAGGCTGCCATCATATTTACACATCATCCGGCAGTTGCAGCGTGAAGGTGACAAATATATTTCGGGAACTGTCATTGCCCGGGAACTCAATCTGGAACCTATTCAGGTACGTAAAGATTTGGCGATCACGGGAATTATCGGAAAACCCAAACGGGGTTATCCCTTAGAGGCGTTGATAAACGCCATAGAGCGGTTTCTTCGCTGGGACTCGGCTCAGGACGCCGTGCTGGTAGGCGCGGGGAATTTGGGGACCGCTCTGCTCGGATACAGGGAATTTCAGTTCCACGGCCTTAACATCATGGCCGCCTTCGACGAAAATCCCGAAAAGATAGGCGCCGTCATCCACGGGGTTAAGGTACTTCCGGCGGATACTATGGAAATACAGGTCCGTAATTTAAATATAAAGACAGCTATTCTGACCGTTCCTTTCCCTGTCGCGCAGGAAATGGCGGACATTCTGATCCGGGCGGGAGTGGAAGGGATTTGGAATTTTACCAACGTAAAGCTCAAGGTCCCGGAAAACGTGGCCGTTCAAAACGAAGACCTCTCTTCCGGTTACGCCATGCTCTGCGTCATGATGCAGAGCCGGGGCATAGACGGCAATAATGCCGGCAACCCAAATTAAAGAAAAAACTGCCCTGCAAGGGGAAATGCTCTGCAACCGGCTGAGGAAACGGCATCGCCACCTGAAAAAATGGGCGAGACGGACCGGAACGGGCGTTTTCCGCCTCTATGACCGGGACATTCCGGAAATCCCCCTGGTTCTGGACCTTTACGGGGATGCCGTATCCGGCGCCCTTTACAAGCGCCCCTACGAAAAGGAAGACGCCCAGGAAGCCCGCTGGCTTGAGGCGATGAAAGACGCCGTTTCCCTGGCCCTGGAAATCCCGGCGGCCCGTATTTTCCTTAAAGAACGGAGCCGCCAGCGGGGAAACAGCCAGTACAGCAAACTGCCGGACCGGCGTTTTACCCTGGATGTAACCGAAGGGGGCCTCCGCTTCACCGTCAATCTGTCGGACTACCTTGATACGGGCATCTTCCCCGACCGCCGCCTCCTGCGGAGCCTGGTCCGGTCACAGGCGGCGGGGAAACGGGTCCTCAATCTTTTCTGCTACACCGGGTCTTTTTCGGTATACGCCGTTGCGGGAGGCGCCCGGGAAGTGGATTCTGTAGACATGTCCCGTACCTACCTTGAATGGGCTTCCGTCAATTTCAGTCTCAACGGCTTTGACGCCCGGATGATTCAGGCCCGGGATATGCCCGCACAGGGCGGCACCTCTCCTTTCAGGCTCATCCGGGGGGACGCCCTCCGCTTTATAGCCGAAGCCCATAAAGCCGGCCTCACCTGGGACCTCATCGTCCTCGATCCGCCGGCTTTCTCCAACTCCAAGGCGATGACCGGCATCCTGGATATACGGAGGGATCACCGGGAACTCATCGCCCGGACACTGGACCTCTTAAACCCCCGGGGGAAACTCTGGTTCAGCGCCAACCCCCGGCGTTTCCATCTGGAAACCGGGGATTTCCCCCAAGCAATCACCCAAGACATTACGGAACAGATCCGGGACGAAGACTTCAGGGGAAAGAAAATTCCAATCTGTTACGAATTTACGCTTCTTTGATGTTGTATTTCTTGCGGAACCGTTCAATACGACCGGCGGTATCCACCAGCTTCTGTTTGCCTGTAAAGAAAGGATGGCAGGCGGAACAAATTTCAACCTTGATGTTCTTAACCGTAGAACGGGTTTCAATCACATTACCGCAGGCACAGGTAATCTTCGTTACCTCGTATTTCGGATGAATCTTATTTTGCATGTACAGGTATCCTCCAAATTTATCGTCCACGTCCGGCGCCGCAGAATACGCCGGTTTAAGGACCGTTTAACCTTCAATCAATCCCTCTAGTTCGGATTTGAGGAATGTTGCATTCTTCAACCTAATCCCCCAAGCTCCCGTATTCATAGACTTAAGGAATGCTTCATCTGCTAGTCTCCTGCCGTACCAGTATTCATGGACTTGAGGAATGCGGCATTCCTTCTGCTAGTCTCCTGCCGTACCAGTATTCATGGACTTAAGGAATGCTTCATTATTCTTGCTCTTCTTCATTTTGTCAACTAGAAGCTCGATGATCTCGATGTCGTCCATGGGATTGATGACCTTCCTGAGTATCCATATCTTCTGGAGTTCCTCTTCGGTGAGCAGGAGTTCCTCCTTCCGGGTACCCGACTTCTTGATGTTGATGGCCGGGAAGAGGCGGCGGTCGGAAATGCGCCGGTCCAGATCAATCTCCATGTTACCGGTTCCCTTAAACTCTTCAAAGATAACTTCGTCCATACGGCTGCCGGTCTCGATGAGGGCGGTGGAAATGATCGTAAGGCTCCCCCCCTCCTCTATGTTCCGGGCAGCGCCGAAAAACCGCTTGGGCTTGTGCAAGGCGTTGGAGTCCACACCGCCGGAGAGTATCTTTCCCGAAGTGGGTACGGTCTGGTTATAGGCCCGGGCAAGACGGGTGATGGAATCCAGAAGGATCACCACGTCTTTCTTGTGTTCCACCAGACGCTTGGCCTTTTCCAGCACCATTTCTGTCACCTGGACATGCCGGGAAGCCTGCTCATCGAAGGTGGAGGAGATGACCTCCGCCCGGACGGTCCGTTCCATGTCGGTCACTTCCTCGGGCCGCTCGTCGATGAGCAGGACGATGAGGTACACCTCAGGGTGGTTTTTGGTGATGGCGTTGGCGATTTTCTGCATCATGATGGTCTTCCCGGTTCGGGGAGGGGCCACGATGAGGGCCCGCTGGCCCTTGCCTATGGGACAGAAGAGGTTGATGATGCGCTCGCTTATCCCCTCAGTGAGGGTCTCCAGGTCCAGCTTCTGATCCGGGTAAAGGGGGGTCAGGTTATCAAAGGGGATACGGTTCTGGGCCACTGTGGGATCGTCGTAATTCACCGTCTCCACCCGGAGCATGGCGAAAAAGCGCTCCTGCTCCTTGGGGCTGCGGATCTGGCCGTAAACCGTATCGCCTGTTTTCAGGGCGAAAAGCCTTATCTGGCTCGGGCTGATGTAGATGTCGTCCGGCCCGGGCAGGTAGGAATTCTGAGGGCTTCTGAGGAACCCATAACCGTCAGGAAGTATTTCCAGAGAGCCATAGGCATAGATAATGCCCCCCCGCTCCGTATGGGCCTTCAGAATCGAAAAGATGATCTCCTGTTTTTTCAGGGAAACCATATCTTCGTGGGAAATATTGTAGCCCGCAGCCAGTTCCCGCAGGTCCATCATGTTGAGCCTGATAAGCTCATTGATGGAAAGCCGGGGCTTACTGTTGTCCTGATCCTGCCGGGGCTCGGGCCTGCCGTAAATGTCGGGCATGGACGGCAGGTTCTTAGGGATGGAGGGCAGGAAGGCCGACGGCGCGGACGCTTCGCCCCCCGAAACCGCAGACCCTTGAATGCCGGGCGTCTGAGGGGCGCTGGCATTACCGTTCCCGTTTGCAGAAGGCGGGGAACCAGGCCCCCCCGCCTGAGCGCCCCCCCGCTCGTAATTCCGATAAACCCGCGGCCTGCCGGGTCCCCGGCGGAACGACTCGGCGTTTCCCCCTAAGGAACCTTCACTTGCCGCGCCCTCGTCGGAGCCGTTTTCCGGCCCCGGCCCTCCGGCAGAAACAGCAGCGGTCCGCCGCGCACGGGTACGCACTACCACTTTCCCGTTGGGCCGTTCGGCGTTCTCTTCTTCATTTCCATTGGAATCCCGGACAGCTTCCCCGGATGAAACGATTTCCCCTGCTTCCGTAAAAGGCAGCATACCTATTTCTTCTCCTCGGGGGATAGCACCCCCTATTAAATTACCCTCGGTTGAACCGGCGGATTCTCCACGTTCAGTTACTTTTGAACTCTGACCTTTCCTTATGTATGCCATGAACTAAACTCCACTTCCGGAATATCGTATTTATAGAGACATGACGGGATATAACATCCCCTATATTTCCAAACGTATTCATTTCCTGTCAGGTATTTTTTTTAACATCCGAACAATCAAGATGACCAGAGAACAAACTTGAAATAAGTCTACCTGCCGGTATATTGTGCTGTAAGATCTCTATGCGGCAGTATGCCCGCCGCCTCCAAATTAAAAACGTGCACCACAAAAACTCATCACATTCTATAGCTATACCATTCCATTTTATTCGATAAACGCCTCCATGTCAATAGGGATTTTCCTCTGGCAAGGAATGGACTTAAATTCCCTCTCTATCATCCCGCTTGAAAAGTACAAAGGGTTCTGGAAGATTGTATAAGAAGCTGCCCCAGGACTTCCAGGGCTTCCCGGGCGGCGGCGGCGCGCACCTCCTGCCGGGAACCGGCGTAACGATACGCCAGGGCCTTACATTCCCCGCCGCGGCGGGCTGCGCCTATCCAGACCGTCCCTATCGGAAGGCCGGAGCCATCGCCGTCAGGCCCGGCCAGGCCCGTCACCGCAACTGCCAGGTCCGCGCCGCTATGTTCCAAAGCGCCCGCAGCCATAGCCAGGGCGGTTTCCCGGCTCACAAGACCGTAGTTCTCCAACAGAGCCTTCTCTATGCCCAGCATACGCGTCTTAGCCTCCGGCATGTAACAAACAAAGCCCCCCCAGAATGTCCGGGATGCCCCAGGCACGGAAGCCAGAAAATCCGCCACCATGCCCGCGGTACAGGATTCGGCTGTTACGATTTTCAGCCCTGCCATTTCCGCACGGCGGATAATATCCTCAGGGTCAGTCATTAATCCCGCTCATCCATTGATCCGCTGTAATTCAGCCTTGATCTCTTCCGTAGGCCGGGAGAATATCTCCACATCTTCTTCCACACTGGTCATGCGGCACTCCCCTTCAAACTGGACGCCGTCGGCGATACGGAGACGGACGGAAGTTATGTCGCCCCGGACCTCGGCGCCGCTCATCATGTCGATCTTGTCTATAGCATGGACTTCTCCTATCACGGTTCCGTATACCGTAAGAGAAGATACTGAAATATGATCCGCCTCCACCACCGCCCCGCGGTCAACGATGAGCGCCCCGGTAGCTTCGATGGTTCCCGTGAATTTCCCCTGAATACAAAGGGTCTCTTTAAAACGGAGAAATCCGTTGAAACTGGTTTCGCTGCCAAAAACTACGGTCGCTTCGTTATCCTTCCGTCTTCCTTCCTGCTTTGCCATTATCATCCTGCCATTCGGGTCTGTCCCAACACTGAAGTTTTGGGAAACCCTCATTCTAATTCGATTTTACCATTTGTTCATTCTTCTTGTTCATTCTTCAATCTGTCTCCTGATGCGGAGATTTGCGCATTTGCTGTTCCAACGCCTGTATGCCTATCTCGTGCTGTTTTAAGCTTTCCCATTCCGAGATAGTCCTTTCAATCCGGGTATCCAGCCCTGCAACAGCCTTCCTAACCAGATCGGTCTTCTCCCTGATGGCTTCCAGGAGCCGGGGCAGGGTGCTTTCATTGATCCCTTCGCCGGCAGAAGAAACCTGATCGATAACGGCGTCCAATTCATCAAGGCTCTTGCTGAAACTCACCAGGTTGGCTTTCATATCAACCCCCAGCTCTTCCGCCAGGATCAGCCGGGATTCCCGAACCTTTATCTGCCGAAAAAGCTCCTGGTTCCTCAGTACCGCCCGAATCCGGGCCAGGACCTCGGAAAAATTGAAGGGTTTTGTGATGTAATCATCCACGCCCATTTCAAAGGCCGAAACCTTGTTTTTAACATCATCCAGGGCCGAAAGCATGACAACGGGGATCTCCCGGAATTTAGGGTCTTTTTTCAGAATTTTCGTCAGCTCCCAGCCGGACATCTTGGGCATAATATTGTCCAGAATGATGAGATCCGGCAGAAAGCGCTCCAGCTTTTCCAAAGCCGCTACGCCGTTTACCGCCTTCTCTACGACAAAGCCCAATTTAGAAAGCATTACATCAAAAAAATCAAGGTTTATCTGTTCATCATCAACGATGAGTATTCTCTTTCGGGAATTCATGATTACCTTCCTCTTATGTTTGAAATTTTTACCAGTATACCCCGTCCTGCCCCAACCAGCAATATGACAACTGCCGCCAGGAGAAATAATTGCCCCCAAATATCGCCGTACCGGTTGTAAAGGGAAGTCCCGGAGACAACCGGGACTTCTGCGGTAAGCCAGGCTTCGGCAAACGGCGGCGCCATAGCCAGAACCTTCCCATTGGGGTCTATGCTGCAGGTCTGGCCCGAGGCGGTAGAACGAACCATGGCGCGGCGGTTTTCCACCGCCCGGAACACCGCCATAGAGAGGTGCTGATTCTGGGCGGGCAGGCTCTGGGACCAGGCGTCGTTGGAGAGGTTCACAATGACATCCGCCCCGTTCCGCACGAATTCCCGGGAAATGTAGCCGAAGGTATCCTCAAAGCAGATGGGAGTCGAAAATTTAAAGCCCCGGATGTCAAAGACTGTGGCTTCCTCCCCCTTTTCCCAGAAATGGGTGTCCGCATTCAGCAGCGCCTGGTAAATCCAGGGGAACTGTTTCTCATAAGGAAACCCTTCGGTGAAGGGGACCAGGTGCATTTTCCGGTATATCCCCTTCTCTACCCCCTGCTCATAGAGGATCGCCGCATTGTAATCGATCTGCTCCCATTGTCCGTCCGGAGATACCCGCCTCCTGGCGTCGTCATTCCCTATGACAAAGGGGACTTCCTGTTCTTTGAGAAAATCCAGCAGTTCCCGTATCAGAACATAGGATTCGGAATCGGTCCGGTACGTGGTATGCCAGTAGATACGGGGAACAAAAGCGGTCTCCGACCAGACTACCAAGTCTGGTTTGGGGTCCGTTGCCAGGGCTTCCAGAGAAAGGCGCTTCAAAACACGATAATTCAGCCGGTATTGGGGCATATCCCCCCGCCAGGGATCGGTATTGTGCTGAATCAGGGCGATATTGGCCCTTGGCGCCTGGGAATAATCTACCGGGGAGACAAACCCGTAGACCAGGGTTCCCGCAAGGGCGGCAAGCCAGATAACGGCGGGTATACGCTCCCGCCTGAAAAAGTCCCGGACAGAAGCGGCCAGGCTGCCAAAAAACCCCGAACCGGCGGAAACACCCGGCCCGCTCAATGAGGCGGCTAAAAAGGCCGAGGGGAACACCGCCAGAGCGGAAACGCCCCATACTCCGAACACGGCGGCGATCTGTATTACCGGAAGCGCCGTCCATTGGGAGTACCCCGTAATACCGTAGGAATATCCCAGGAAGCCCTGGGTTCGGAGGTATTCGTAGCCAATCCAGATAACCCACTGAACCAGGTAACCCCGTCTGGGAAAAAGGATAAGCGCCAGTTTAAGGACAGGAGCGAGGACAGCGAAGTAAACGAGATAAATGGTCCCCACAATGAGTCCCGCCAGGGGGTGGAAGACACTGAGCCAATAGTTGAAGAGCCCATAAGCCGTATAGCCGTACAAAGCCCCCCAAAAGACACAGGCCCCGGCCTTTGCCCGGTAAATCACCCAAAAGAAAGGAACATAGGCTATCCACGCCAGAAGAGGGATGCCCTTTTCAACAAGTAAATTAGGGAAAGAACCGGCAAACAACAGGGAAGCAAGCAAAACAGCAGCCAAATGAATCAGAAAACTTCTATACCATCCCCTGCGCCCGGTAAGACTCATGACTCAACGCCGCCGCTTTCATCAGGACTGGGAACTTCGGCTTCACTGATATTCCATACGTCCTGTTTCAGGTCCCTGCCGGACCTAAATGCGACTATGCCATGAGAATTTACGGAAACAAGTTCACCGGTCTTGGGATTCCGGGCTTTCTGGCGGCCTTTACGGATACGCACTTCAAAAGTACCAAAACCCCTCAACTCTATGCATGTTCCCCCTGCCAGGGTATTTTTAACCGTTTCCAAAAAATGATCAACAACGAGCTGTATCTCTTTACGGTTCATCCCGGTCTTTTGATACACAGCATCAATAACATCAGCTTTGGTAAGTTTTTTTGCCGCCATTTTGCTCTCTTAAAAGACCGATAAAAACCGACCGGAACAGGCTGAAACGCCTTTTTATTGCGCCGCTTTAAGGGAATTAAAAAGACGCTGCATCCTTGACTTTTTACGGGCAGCGGCGTTCTTTTTAAGGATCCCTTTCCTTGCGGCGGTATCCAGCTTTTTAATCATATCTTTAAGCGCCGCTTCAGAGGCGGCGAGATCTTTTTGCCGCGACAAAGCAACAAATTTTTTCGCGCTGGTTCTTACGGTGCTTTTAACCGCCTTATTCCGGAGCCTGCGCTCCTCACTCTGCCGATGACGCTTTTCAGCGGAAGTGCTTTTACCTGCCAAAGGAAACCCCCAGTATTACAATAATGAATTCAAAATACCCTGCGCTTATCCGCAGAGCTTAAAACCTTTCCCACGAATCAAACTGTCCGTGTATTTAAAATTACAATCCGGCATACCGCCGAATCAATCTCAACGGGAAAATACTCCGCCAGCCTTCTAAGCTGTTTTACTTAAAATCAGAAGGGCGGCGCTCGGTTCTTTTACACTTTTCACATTCCGCAAGATTTTTGACCTTGCCCTGTTCAAAAATCGTCTTCATTTTGATCTCTCCCCCGCAGGAGCAAAAAAATTTCTGAGTCGCACTGGTTGTCCGCGCGTTTTTACTGGCCTGAGCCATACTTCAATCTCCTTATCATAGTGGCTTTGTCTAGAATACTATGGACCTGCGGAAACTGTCAACACCAGCGCATCCATTTTGCAGAGCCGGCGGCGGATGTCCCTGTCAGGGAAAACAGCGCTCCCCGCGGTCCGGGAACAACATAGATTACTTTTTTTTATAACTATGTCTTTTACTTTTTTTTAATATATACTAGAATACCACCGTCACTCAGCGAGTATCTATAGGGCAGTATGTCCGGATGGTACATTATATAGCAGATTGTATGGCAAACTGCCATAACACGCTGCATATAGTGGTAGAACGAGCACATTGAAGTAAATACGCTATATATAGCGCCAGACGGCTGAATATCAGCTGACCGGGGCGATATAGTTAGAAAATTAAGAAAAATCAAAAGGGGGTATTTCTCTATGAGGATTACTACTCGAGGCCGTTATGCGCTCCGGGCTTCTCTTGCAATGGCTATGATGGGCAAGGATGGATGCCCTGTTTCGATTAGTAGTCTTTCGGAGAGGGAAAACATTTCTTCAGTCTTTTTGGAGCAAATTTTCTTCAAACTGCGTAAAGCGGGGATCGTTGCGTCTGTCCGCGGTCCCGGCGGCGGGTTTTACTTCGCCCGGCCTCTGGAAAAATTGACAATCAAGGATATCCTGGACGCTGCGGGGGAAGAACTCAATCTGCTCCCCTGCAATAAACAGCAGGATGAATGTGACCGGGAGGGCTATTGCCTGAGCCATGCTATATGGCAAAATGTAACCGATTTGGTCAACAATTATTTTAAGGGTATAACCCTGGCGTCTATTCTTGAAAGAAACAATTTTAAAAAGGATACTGTATTGAAGAAGATTGAGAAGGAGCCTTATGGATGAAACAGGTACGTGATCGGGAGGCATATCAAAAGGTTACCGATGCATTTCGCCGGCGGCGGAACGGGGCAACGGCGGCGGATATTGTCGCCAAAACCGCCCTCCCCTTGCAGACTGTTCGGGAATTGATCCCTATTGCCGCAGATGAGTATTCCGCCCGTCTGGAAGTAACCGAATCGGGAGAAATCCTCTATTCTTTTCCTCATGGGTTCGTAAGTAAATACCGGGGATTCCGCGCCGGGTTACGGAAAGCCGGGGAAAAAATAAAAAAAGGAATTAAAATCGCCGCTTCCTGGGGTTTTAAAGTATGGATCATGCTGATGCTGGTGGGCTATTTCATCTTTTTTATGCTCATCGCCCTGGCGGCCCTCCTGCTGTCAGCAGCGGCAAGTTCCAGTTCAAATGAGCGTTCTTCCCGCCGGGATGGCGGCATAGGCGGGTTCTATCTGGCCTCCAGAATCTTCAACCTGATAATTCAGATCTGGTTCTATTCAGAGCTTCTCAAGCCCGTAGATCCCTATTACCGGGGACGGGGAACCGTTTCTCCTGCCCGGCCCAAAAGCCGCCCCCTGCACAAGGCGATCTTTTCCTTTGTCTTCGGCGACGGGGACCCTAATGCGGATTGGCCGGTCCGGGAAAAACAGGCGGTCATCGCCTATATCCAAGCCAATCGCGGGGTTATCTCCCTGCCGGAGCTGATGTCCTTGACAGGGCTTCCCCCGGATACTGCGGAAGAACGGATCACCGCTTACTGCGCCGAATTCGGGGGGCTTCCCGAGGCTACTGAAGACGGGACGGTGGTTTACCGTTTTGATGAGCTTCTTTTAAGGGCGGATACCCAAAACCGTTCCTTCCCGGGATTGTCCGGTCCCATCAAACGGCTTAAAGCTTTTTCGTCTAACGAAAAGAAGATGAACGTCTGGTTCAGCCTGATCAACGGGGTGAATCTCATCTTCGGCTCCTACTTTCTCTATAACGCTTTGAATACCGGCGCCATCCTCACCCAGGCGGATTTTAACGCCAGCTCGTACCTGTACGGCATCCTTTATATGCTCCTTTCCCAGGTGGCTGCCAATCCTCTTTCCATCATCATCTTCGTCCTGGGTTTTGTCCCCCTGATTTTTTCCCTGCTTTTCTGGCTCATCCCCGGTCTCCGTTTTGTCCTGAACAAGCGGGATAACGAAGAGATCAAGCTGGAAAACTTTAGAAAAAGCGGTTACGGCCGTATCTGGGACGCCCCTCTGACGGTTAAGCCCCAGGAAATTATCCCCCAGGTAAAAGAATGCCGGCCTCAAAACCTTGCCGCCGCCCAGGACCGGCTCATCAAGGAATTCGGCGCTTACGCCAATCCCGATGTCTCCCTGGACGAAACGGGAAAGCCGGTTTATTCCTTTGGGGAACTGGACCGGGAAAAAGCGGCCCTGGAGAAATACCGCGCCGGTATAGCCCCCGGCGCGTCAGCCCTGGGGAAGATCGTGTTCGACAGCGGAAGGGAGTAACCGGTCAGGATAAA
>JAISOQ010000186.1 GCA_031275515.1 Treponema sp.
CCTATGTAGACCAGGCCGGCGAAGTGTTTGCCCTGCCCGGTAATGTCGATTTCCGCGGATTTGATGAAATAGGGATAGGCCCGGCTGCTGTCTCCTGTTTCGCAGGCAAGCAGCGCGTACATACAGGCGGAAAGACTGGACCCGTGTTCGGTGCGGCCTTCGTAGAATTCCAGGTTCGCTTTCTTTACCGGCATTGGATAATCATCATTAAACAGACACAACATAGTAACTACGTCCGCCTGTTTAATGATGCGGGTCGGAGAGGCAGCCCCGTTCCCGCCGCCCCAGTATTCCCTTGGGTCTTTAAGCCGGGAGCGTACCGTCTCAAGGGAGCAGTCTTCCAGTTTGAAGTAGCCGTCAAACTGTTCGATGACCCCGTCCTCACCGGGGCATGGCACGTATAAACCGGGAATCAGGGTTTCCATAAACGCCAGGTCTTCGGAAAACCTCAGGGCGTCCAGCAGTTTTTCGATAAATTCAGGATCGGCATGGCGGAAATAGTCAATATATTCCCTGGCCGTTTCAAAAACCGCAAGAACCATACGGCTGGTAAACGCGTTGTTGTGTACCCGCTCGTGGTATTCATCAGGGCCTATGACATCCAGAATTTCGTAACGCTTCCGCTCCGGCGAATAATAGAGCCAGGAAATAAAAAAACGGGCGGCTTCCAGAATTACTTCCAGGGCGCCTTCTTTGAGGATATTAAAATCGCCGGTATGATCGACGTATTTTTTAACGGCGTACACAATATCTGCGCTGATATGAATTTGTTTATCCCGAAAATAAGTCCGTACCGGCCTGCCGGTAAATACATCGGTAACATTAAAATCAGAACAGGCGTCGTCCCCGGTTTCCTGGCTCTCCCAGGCATAGAAGGCCCCCCGGTATCCGTATTCAGCGGCCTTCCGTTTAGCCCCCGGCAGGGTTTCGATCCGGTAACGGATAAACTGCGCTGCCAGTTCCGGTTCGACGGCAAGAAAATAGGGGGAAATAAACATCTCCGTATCCCAAAAGACCGCCCCCTTGTAGGTCTGCCCTGAAAGCCCCCTGGCGGACACCGAAAGCGCCGGAGCGCGGGGGCCGGCCTCCGCCTTCCTGTCAGGCAGCCTGTGCCGCGGGGCGATGATGTGCAGGTGGTACAAACTGTACCGCAGGCGCTCCTGGGCATAGTCGTCTCCCTGAATCACCACGTCTCCGGTCCGCCATATTTCATCCCACCTTTCCCGGTGCCGGGCCAGGAGGGGCTCCCATCCCGAATCCAGAGCGCGGCGCGCGTCCGCTTCCGCGGCGGGTAAGACGCCGGAAGCGGGAAGGTCAAGGCCGGTATAAAGGGAGCCAAAGACAAAAAATTCAACCCCGGCGTTTTCGCAGAGTCTTTCCCCGTCAATATAATAGACATCAAAACTGTTGTTATCACCATAACCGCCGCCGCCGGGAGTTTCCCCGGGGATGGGTTTACGGCGAAACCCCGCAAGCCCCTCCGCGCCCGAAACCGCCGCCAGGGGGATTCGCCGTTCCAGGGTTTCACAGCTCCCCATGATAAGCTCCTTCCCCTTTTCCGCCGCCGGCCTGGAGAAGCAAAAGTTTCCCAGGTGGGGGCCGTTGAGGTCCCGGACCGCGCCCCGTATGCCCCGGAGGATTTTTAGGCTCACCGGCACAGCGGCGGAAATCCGGTACCTGGCGCAGAGACAATGCACATCGGCAATGTGGGCGTATCGTTCCGCGTGTATCTCAAGGGTCCCGTTCCCAATCCGCCAGACCGTATGGCGGGAATAGACGCCGTACCGGAAGTTAAGGGCCTGTTCATGAAAAACACAATCACTGCCGCCGATCTTCAAATCCCGCCCGTCTTCCAGGGCAAAGGAGACAAAGAGAGGATCGGGGGCGTTTACCGGTTCGCGCCAGAGATCGCCGTGCCTGTCGTAGAGGCCGCTCAGGATGGTTGCGGGCATATCGGAGAGGTCCGCGTCATCGCTCACGCCCCGGCGTCCCAAATAGCCGTTACCCGTAAGGAGCCGGTTCCCGTTCCGCAGCATGTCTTCGGGCGTTCTGCCGTCATCGGTAATTTCCCAATCTGTCAGGCGGTACATCAGGCTTCACTTACTCCTTTTTCGTTCATGAACCGGGCCGGGGGAAGGGTTATTTCCGTCCCGTCAAAACAGTAAGACTTTCCGCAGATCAGGAGGGAGAAAGGTTCCGTAACCCGGTCCCCGGTAGAAAAACTAAGCTCCTCCGGGGTTACCCGCACACGGATGCGGACGTCCCGGTAACGCAGCCTGAACTCGTAAGCCTTCCACTGTTCGGGGAGCATGGGATTAAAGACCAGCGTATCGCCGTCGCTGCGGAGGCCGCCGAAACCGTACACAATGTTCATCCACGCGGCGGCTATGCTGGTGGTATGAAGCCCTTCGGAAGTATTGCGGTTGTAGTTATCCAAATCCATCCGGGTCGCAAAACCGAAGAACCGGAAGGCTTCTTCATATTTTCCCAGTTCCGCCGCAAATATCGAGTGAATCGAAGGCGACAGACTGGATTCATGAATGGTGCGGGGCTCATAGAATTCATAGTTGCGTTTAATCACTTCCCGGGAAAAATCCTCCCTGAACAAAAAGAGAAACATCAGCACGTCAGGCTGCTTGATCATATCGGTACGATAAATGCGGTCATAAGACCAATGATGATACAGGGGAAAATCGCTTACGGGAATTTTTGAGATTTCAATGTGGGGAAGGTTGAAATACCCTTCATGCTGTTCAAAGAGTCCGGTCTCTTCGTCGTAAAGGATGATCATTTTTTCGGCGCACAGGGCGAAACGTTTCCGCTCCTCCGGGTCAAGCCCTGTCTTGCGGCACAGGGCGGCGTAAGTTTCGGGAGAACCGGCTTCCAGTTCGGCAAGGACTTGTCCGGTATATTCAAAAGTCTTTTTGGCAAGAAAATTGGTGTAGCAGTTATGGTTGACCATCATGTGGAATTCGTCGGGTCCCATAACCGCGTAAAAGCCGAAGCCCGCGCCATCGTTGTTCCATGCGCCCCGGGACTCAAGAAAGCGGCTTATCTCCACCAGCATTTCCGCCCCGCTGCCCAAAAGAAATTCCCTGTCCCCGCTTATGCCGGCATAGTGGCGTATGCCGTAGGCCACCGCGGTGCTTGCCTGAAACTGGAGGCTGGCGTGCTGCCAAAGACTACAGCCTTCCTCCCCGTTTAATGTCGCCACAGGATAACAGCTTCCCCGGCAGTCAAGCTGCCTGGCCCTTTCCTTTGCGGCGTCCAGCGCGGCATAGCGGTACTCAAGAAGGTTCCGCGCCGCTTTCAGATTTGAGAACAAATAGAAGGGCAGGCAGTAAGTTTCGGTATCCCAAAAAGTGTGGCCGTTGTAGGCTTCTCCGGTCAGGCCCTTGGCGCCTATGTTGTTGGAAGGATCTTGCCCGTGGTACGTCTGGTACATCTGAAAAATGCAGAACCGGATGCCCTGCTGGTTGCTTTCATCCCCTTCGATCAGAATATCCGCGTCCTCCCAAACCCTCCGCCAGTATTCCAGCTGCTGTAATGCGGTTTCTTCATAGGTACGGCTGTGCAGGGAGGCCAGGCGGTCAAGGCCCTTCTCCCATACCGGGGCGGCGGGGGCATTCCGCTTTTTATCCGCCAGGTTTATCACCCGTTTTATGATCCGTTCCGTTTTTCCCTGCCCCCCGCCGCATGAAGGTTCCAGGACAAAGGCAACCTCAAGGCCGGCGGATTTTTCCGCCTCAATGCGGCGTATCCGTACATTGCCGCCCATCTCCAGGGTAAACCCGGAAAAAACCTGCTGTCCTGTTTTGAGGGTTGACGCCTGCACCGCCGCTCCCTGGGGGAACCATTCCCTCTTCTCAAGCCGCCAGTAATTCTTCTTATCCCCGCCGTGAAGGGTATTAAAACTATTTGCGAGTACCGTTTGTATCTCAACAGGGCCGCCGGAGACAGAAAACCCGATCTCCTGGCATCCTTCTTCCGCCTGTTCCATGTTGAGGAAACGGGTAAACCGTATATGGACAACCGGTCCTGCCCTGGTATGCCAGTCAAGCATACGCAGCAAACGTCCCTGCTTCATATCCAGAACCCGCCTGAAACCGGAAACCTCGGAAGAAGCCATGTCAAGGAGTTCCCCGGCGGCGCGGATTTCGGTATAAAGCCAGTCAACGGCGTTTACCATGAAGTGGGTTTTATTTACAATGCCTTTGTAGGCGTTGTTTTCAAGCTGAACCTCTTCGTATATCCCATTAAGATAACTGCCCCTGAGGGATTCCGCTCCGCATCCTTCCTCCGCGTATCCCCGGACCCCCATATACTCATTTCCCAAAGAAAAGACGGATTCCGAGACCAGATTCCGTTCCGGATGCCAGCCCTCTTCGATGATGTTCCAGGGATCGCATAAAAAGTAAGTGTCCGCATATTTACCCATGATGTACCCTTCTTGCTTTACCCTTTAATCCCGGACTGTAATGTTACCTGGGTAATCTGTTTCTGGAAAACAAGGAACAGTACGATGGGAGGCGTTACGGCGAAAACAATGGCCCTGAGTATATCCGCATCGTTTGTTTTTCCGTTCTTAAACTGAAAAAGCCGTACCATTACCGTTTCCAGAGAACTGCCGTTCAATACCAGATAGGGCAAAAGGAAATCGGACCAGGCGGCGTTAATGGCGTACATGACGACTACCATCATGATCGCCTGACTCAAAGGCAGTGCAATTTTCCTGAAGATCAAAAAGTCCGTTCCCCCGTCGATCTTTGCGGCTTCGATAAGGGAGCCGGGAAGCTCGTCAAAAAAGTTTTTAAAGAGCACCACATAAAAAGCGTTGGCGCCTATAGCAAGCCAAAGGGGAAGGAAATTACCCGTAAGCCTGAGTTTGGAAATATTGATAAACAGGGGAACCACGCTGGTAGTGGCGGGGATCAACAGTCCCCACATAACCAGCATATACACAATTTTACTCCCCGCAGGTTTTATCTTGGAAAGGGCATAGCCCAAAAGACCGTTGAAGAATACCGCGCAGACTACGCTGCCCGCTACGGCGGCAAGGGAGTTGCGGTAATAGACAACAAAATGAAGCTGCCGCCAGGTAACCAGGTAAATATTGGGATCGAATTTCTCGGGCAGTATGGCTGTTGACCTGACAAATTCCCGTATGCCCTTAAAGCCGGTAAGGATAACCCACACAAGCGGGGCGATTCCTATAAGGCCGGCAATTATCCCCAAAAACAGAATCAGGGCATAAACAACACGGACATGGCCCTGTCTAAAATCAAAGTCTCTGATGACGCCGTTATTCGCGGCGGATTTTACAGGTTTCATAAACCGCTCCCGTTTCTTTTCATTACTGATAATCTTTGCGTTTGTTGATCCTGAAATATAATCCCGTCAGGATCATCAGAATAATTGAGATGATGACGGATACCGACGCCGCCTTGGGATAGTCAAAACGCTCGAAAGCGAACTTGAAAACCAACTGCATAATGGAGATGGAGGCGTTGTTTGGCCCGCCGTTGGTCATTACCAGGGGTTCATAGAGGATCTGAAACACCGCCAGTATTTGAAGGATTAACAAAGTACGGGCCAGATTGTAAATATTTGGAAGGGTAATATACCGTACCCGCTTCCAGAGTCCCGCGCCGTCAATGATGGCCGCCTCGTACAGTTCCGGATCAATGCCCTGGAGACCGGCTATATACAGTAATGTTGTCGCCCCGGCTCCCTTCCATGTAAGGGTCAGGACAATGAGGGGGATGGTCCAGCCGGGATTTGTAAGCCATGCCTGAGGCCCCACGCCTATTTTAGCGAGCAGTATATTCAGCACCCCGGTCTCACCGGGACGGAAGATGAACCGCCACATCAAAACCATAGCCAGACCGGGAATAATATTCGGCATATAAATGCTTAATTTAAAAAAAGATTTACCCCTGCGTATCTCGTTGATAAATATCGCCAGCACTATAGGCGCAACAAAACCTACCGCCAGAGACCAAAAGGTATACAAAAAAGTATTCCTCAAGGCCGGCATAAAATCAGGATGCTGAAAAACATCCGTATAATTTTTTAAGCCGATAAACTTCACCAGCCTCATTCCCTGAGCCTGGTAGAGGGAAAGGCGTATGCTCTCTATTAAGGGTTCCCACATAAAAAATACAAACAAAATAACGCTGGGCAGCATGATGAGCCACCCGGAAAGATTCCTTGTAAAGAAAATTTTGATATTCGACTTGCTGCCGGACATGGGAAAATCCTTTTAAAAGGCGGGACAGTCTTGAATTTCAGTCCCGCCTTACTTGTTAAAAATTACCACAGGAAGGAGAACTGCCGTCCCCCTTCCTGTTAACCAAACAAACCCGCCTATTGATTAACGGTAGTGTCCAGAATTTTCTGGAAGTTAGCCTGGGCAGTGTCAAGCAGAGCCTGTACGTTTGCGTTCCGGTCCGTGATGACCGCCTGAAGCGCTTTGGTCAGCTCCGCGTAGAGATCCTGCGCCGCCTGGGGTTCTTCGGCCCGGAGATTGTCCGCCTTAGCTACCGTACTGTAGTAATCATTGTAGAGCCGCATGTCTACATTCAGGTACTCATTGATGGCCTCCTGCTGGGCTTTGAGGAGTGCAGGATCGGTCCATGCAGGGAAAGACGGCAGCACAGGAATTCCGTTGTTCTTCCGGTTGGCGGCGTCCGCCCTGAGACCCGCTATGGTATCGGGATTGACGACAGGCCCCTTGCCCATGATTTCAAGATAATGAAGCGCCCCCGTTACTTCCGCAGGAGCAGCATTGGCGGCGAACATATAAATTGTACCGCCCATGAGGGAATACTGCCCTTTAGGACCTGCGGGTACGGGAACAAGGGCCAGATCCCCTACCGGAAGGCCGTTTACCTGGGTGGGCTGATTCACCGCATCCTGGGCCGCAATATACATGGCGGCGTTCCCGGTGCCAAGCTGCTGAAACCCGGTTCCCCAGTCTTCGTTGGTGGGGTCCGCAGTCAGTACATCGTACTTCCACTTGAGGTCTTTGACATAGTTCAAGGCGGCGGCTGCTTCCGGGGTGTTGATCTGGGCTGTCCATTTACCGTTCCGCTGTACTACAAACCGGGCGCCGAAACCCCAGGCGATGTTGGTAAAGTGCCAGCCCCCCGCATTGTCCTTTGCCAGGAGACAGAGCCCCGCGCTTCCGGTTTTCTCCTTGATGGTCTGAGCTGCCACGGCAAGTTCATCCCAGGTCTTGGGGTATTGGGGAAGTCCGTTATTGTCCACCAGTCCGGCCTGGCGGAAAAGCTCCACATTGAGCATAAGCCCCAGGGCATAGGCGTCCCGGGGAACGCCGTACAGTTTCCCGTCCCGGCTAAGGATGCTTTTTACCGACTCGTTCATTTTAGTGTCCCATCCCAGATCCTTGACTTCCGCGGTAACATCCTTTACAAAGCCCCCCGAGATGAGCTTAGGCGGTTCGGTAAACCAGGGCTCAAAGATAGTCGGAGTCTGGCCCGCTTCCGCCATAGGGACAAACGTATCCACCGCGTAGAAATAATACGCCGGCTGTATGATCACATCCGGGTATTTTTGATTGAACTGTTTGACCCATTCCTGATGCATGGCAATATCGCCGGGCAGAGTATCCGCGGGCCAGTTTCCAAGCTTAACCACGGTCTTCCCCGGTTCAGCAGCTTTCTTGTCACCGCCGCCGCCGGCAAAGACAAAAGCTGTCCCCCATACAAACGCCAGAATCAAACTTAACACAGCAACTCTCTTCATCACTTTCTCCTCCTGCTAACTAATATCCGGATCCTAAAGGAACCGGTCAGATTATTCCGCTTACAGCCGTATTTCCGCGATAAGACGGATGTAACCCCAATGGTACTGGGACTGCTGTATCAGGCTGCCGGTATTCCAGACTATGCCGAAAGTGGTATTGGAAATCGCATTCTCAAGGTTTATCCCTAAATCTATCTTCATATCGTTGATCCTTCCTGATTCTGAGGGATCCGGAAGGTTGTCGTAATAGAGGATGGTCCAGGGAACAAACGCGCCGGGGAGTCCAAGAAAGCCGGGCAGGGTATAATCAAAGTAAGCGGTTACAAGCGTGCGGAAACCGCCGGGGGGATCGTTGGCGGTAGCGGCGGCGCCTGCGGTAACGCCGGTCAAATCAACAAAGTCCAGGATGATCTCGGAACCAAGCCCATAGAAAAGGCCTTCGTCGCCTTTGGGCTCAAAGAGGGTAAACTTTATGGAATGTTCCAGTCCGGCGTCGTTTTCAAGTTCATCGTAGATCTTATATCCCAAAGACATTCCGGGGAATACCCGCCCGTCAGAATTGAGAATATAGTCCTTTAACCAGCCGCTCTGACCGGGCCAGCGCATGGTTAGGCCTCCCGAGATTTCGTAGCCGGGATTCTCCGCCCCGCCTCCGTCTTTTATCCTGGTACCCAGATCAAGACCCGCGAAAGGCTCGACGGAAATATCGTCGTTCAGCGGAATCGTATATCCTATGCGGGTCCCGCCGTAAACAGGGTCCGGGGTATCATCAAAACTGTAATTGACGGTTCCCATGAGGGAGGCAAAGACCTTTAAGCCGGGAGCCGCGGCGGGAGTAAATACCGAGTCAATGCCTGCGGCAATACCGTTCATGTTGTCTTTGGTTATGTTGGCGGACTCAAACGAATATTCCGTTCCCAGCTTGACGTTTATCCCGAAACTATCGTTGGTATACATGCCGGCTATCATCTGGCCGCCGACATTCTGTCCAAACCGGTCAGCGATATTTCCCAGGCTGTCAAACCCGAACTGTTTCATGGCGGCGTGTTCCTGGGTCTGTCCGTCGCCGGCCATGTTTTCTTCCCCCCGCCTGGTAATTGCCGGAACCCCGCTGATGGCATTGATACGGCGTATGTCTACCATGGAATCCAGGTAAGCCCAGGACAGTTTGAAACCGTCGTTTACAAACTGAAGCCCCTTGTTCCATGGGGACGTAAAGGACTCGTTCCCCAGGGCGTTAAGCTGAAAAAGCCAGTTCCCTTTGGTGATACCCGCAAGGAATTCGCCGGTCTGGTACCGGTTGGTTCCTATCCCGCTTGGGGCGTTATAACCTATGTCTTTATTGACCTTGATCAAATCCAGATGAAACA
>JAISOQ010000170.1 GCA_031275515.1 Treponema sp.
TCCCCAATTTGTCTATGAGCATGATGAAGGATAACGCATCGCAGAACTCTATGAGGTCTTCACGGCGGTATTTGTTCAGCTCTACAAGCTCGTATTCAAACGCCGGGATGTACTTCCCAAAGACATCCCTCAGGGCAGTCCGGTCCCGGAAGTTCCGCAGGGCTGTCCATTGGTCAGGGCCGTCGTAGAACACTATGGGGAGGACCGGGGGATACAGGAAGTCTTTGGTTGAAGGAGCGTTCCGGTTTTCGAGCTCCTTTTCGTAATTGTCCAGAACCAGGCAGATGTACTGGAGCATCTTGAAGGGAGTGCGGAAGTTGACTTTTGACTCGTGTTCCACGATGGTGATGACGAAGAGGGGACTGTCCCCATTAAGGCGGATACGTTTGACGGTATCGGAATCCCTGGCGTTCTGGTTGAGGGGGAGGAAACGTTCGCTTAAATCCTCAATGTCATCGGGATTGACGGATTTGAGGATATCGACGGGGATAAAGTCTCTGAGAAATTCAGCGAAGAGCTGGCGGTTACCCAGGATAAGTTTAAAGCTGTTATCTTTAGAGTGACGGATTGCCATAAAGAGCCTCCTGGTATATATATGGCTCGGTTATGCGCCGCGCTTTGGTTCTGGAGGAAAAAAGGTGAAATTTTTTTATGGGGGTAAGAGGAAATCTCCGGCGGCGTTAGCCGGGGGCTGTTACCATGCCGCCGGCACGATCAAGACAGTATAGGAATGAATTCAGATTCGTCAACTCTTTAAGTAAACGCACATGGACCAAAAGTCCGGCGGATTTTTTTCTTCATTCGTAAAGCAAAAGCTTAACACAATCATAGTAAACCGGTAAGGTGGTCCCATACTAAGCCGCTGGATTTTGTCGATGTACCGACCGGGCAGGGGCATTTAAAAAATTGACTGCGGATTAACGCTGTTTTTAACGAAATGTTTGGATAACCGTTTGACATGGCAATAATTTTGCGCTTAGTATAGGGCAGGTTTTTTGCCGGGAAAATCCAGGAAAGGCTTGGGTTTGCTGGTTATAAAAAACCCTCTTCTTGTGGAGAGGTTTTTTTTTCTAAAGGAGCGAGCTTTATGAAGCAAGCTGAATCAAAGTTCCGGTATTTTTCTATCGGAGTTCTCTTGTTGGCGGTGTTGGCAGGCTTTGGGGCATGGGATGGTTATATCCCCCCCCCCCCCCCCCCGCTCCAGGCCCGGAGGGAAGGAGCTTAACGCTGAAAAATAACTATGACCCTGCCGCTCCCCTTCGGCAGGCTTACCTGATCCAGATAGACCGCAATTCCACGCGGTCCTGACGTACTACAACGTAAGTTCGCGTGAAGCGGATCAAAGTCCACATGCGTTTACTTAAAGAGTTGACGAAATAGTTCGATCCGCAGGCTCCTGTGTCTTGACATCTTGAATCAGAGCTGTTGACAAAAGAAAAAGGCCGCTATATATTACATACAATATCTATAAACATACTATAATATATCCAAGGAGGAACAAAGTATGAAAACAAACAAGATATTCCCTATCCGGGTATTTTCGATTTTTCTGTTGGCATTGACGGCCCCAATGCTTTTTGCCAGTGGAAAACAGGCTTCAGAGGCAGGCCCGGAGCAGGCGATTATCCGTATCGGTTCCCTCTACGAACCGGGCAACCTTTCAAATGTTGACGCCGGAGGGCAGGGTATTACCGAAGCTTTTAATGGAAACGTCTACGAGGGCCTCTTCCGGCTGACCGATGCGGGAAAGGTGGAAAACCTCCTGGCCGCGGACTATACCAAAAGTGACGATGGCCTTACCTATACGGTGACCCTGAGAGAGGGCGTCAAATTCCACTCCGGCAAAGCTCTGACTTCAGCGGATGTGAAAGCCAGTTTTGAACGGGTAAGCGCCGAGTCTTCCCTTGCGGCCCGAAAGTCGAGCTACCGCGTGATAAAGAGCATCGCCGCTCCGGACATAAAAACAGTGGTCTTTTCCCTGAACAGCCCATCCATCTCCTTCCCGTATACCTTGTCTTATGTGTGGATAGTGAACGCCGACGGCAGGGACCTCAAGACTGCTGAAGACGGTACCGGACCTTATATATTGGATACCTGGATCCGGGGTAGTTCCCTGAGTCTCAAGCGGTGGGACGGGTATTGGGGGCAGGCGGCGAAAAATGCCGGAGTGGTATTCAACTACTTTACCGACGCCGGCGCCCTGAACAACGCCCTCTTGAGCGGACAGGTTGATGTGATTACCGCCGTCCAGAGCCCTGACGCTATTTCTCAATTTGAAAACAATCCCGGCTTCGTAATCAACAACGGGGCATCCACAACCAAAGAACTTCTGGCTTTTAATGACCGGGTACAACCCTTTGACAATACCCTGGTTCGCAAGGCCATTTATTCCGCCATTGACCGGCAGAAACTGCTGAGTTCCATCTGGGGCAAATACGGTTCCCTTATCGGTTCCATGGTGCCCCCTACCGATCCCTGGTATGACCCAGCCCTGGTCAATGCGAATCCCTATGATCCTGCCCTTGCCAAATCCCTTCTTGTCTCCGCGGGCTATCCCGATGGAATTTCCTTTACCCTGGATTCGCCCACCTACGATCCCCATCCCCTGGTGGCTGAATTCGTAAAAAGCGAGCTTGCCAAAATCGGCATCACGGTAACCATCAATCCCATATCCGCGGATGAATGGTACACCAAGGTTTTTCGGGACAGGGACTTTACCGCCACCCTCCAGGAACATGTGAATGACCGGGATGTGGTATGGTACGGAAATCCCGATTTCTACTGGGGCTATAACAACCCCCGGGTAACGGAGTTGGTAAATCAGGCTGAACAATCCGCTACAGTTGATGAACAAACCCGGAATCTTCTGGAAGTAAACAGGACCATTGCCGATGAGGCAGCCAGCGTTTGGCTCTACCTCTATCCTCAGATCGTCATCGCGTCTTCAAAACTGTCCGGATATCCGTTGAACGGACTCAACTCCCAATTCTACGCATATACTATTATAAAGAAATAGTGGTATACAGAGGTCTGCTCCGGCAGCCCTCTGTTGTATCCTCAATAATGTTATGGGTAGATACCTGATTCATCGTGTTTTTTTTCTGCTGATCTCTTTCGTCGCTGCCCTGCTGGTGATATTCGTACTGCTCAGGCTGCTTCCGGGAGATCCCGCCAATGCCCTGCTGCCTGCCGATGCGTCCCCGGAACAAATTACGGCGGCTAAGGCGAAGGTGGGGTCCGGCCTCCCCCTGGCGAGGCAGATGACGGTATGGTTTACCGGTATTTTCCGGGGGGATTTTGGAGAGTCCTATATATCCGGCGTTCCGGTAGCTCCCGAAGTATTCAGCCGTCTGGGGGTTACCATCCCTCTTACCCTTATTTCCTTTGTCATCTCCGCTCTCTTGGCCAGTGTTATCGGATTTATCGCGGCCTATAAAAACGGCAGGTGGTATGGGGCGGTACTGACGGCTTTTACCCAAATCGGCATAGGGATTCCGATTTTCTGGGTGGGGATCCTTTTTGTCTGGATTTTTGCCCTGCGTTTACATATCCTGCCCTCCGGCGGATGGCCGATGGAAGGCTGGAGAAACCCGGAGGCGGCCCTTCGGTCTCTGATCTTACCGGCTGCGACCATTGTATTTATGATGAGCGCCACTTTGGCCAGGTATATCAGGACAAGTGTACTTAACGTGCTGGATTCCGGTTATATTCGTACCTCCCGATCCCTCGGGTTTTCCCAGGTTTCGTCTTTTCTACTCCACGGAATCAGAAACGCCTATGTTCCGGTAATCTCCATTTTAGGGATAGAACTTTCTTCAACCCTCCTCGGGGCGGTGGTGGTGGAAAACATCTTTTCCCTCCCCGGACTCGGTTCCATGCTGACCAAGGCGATTGCCCAGCATGACTATCCTTCTATCCAGGGAATACTCCTTACCACTACCTTTCTTGTCCTGGTGATCGGGTTTATCGCCGATGTCATTCAGCGGATCCTCGATCCCCGGCTCAGAAGCCCTCATGGGGGAGAGTGACATGGCCCGGAAGAAGACGCCGATCCGGCTCTACATCGCCGTGGTTCTCATTTTTATAACCCTCATCACCGCCCTGGTCTCATTTTTTTGGACCCCTTACCGTCTGGATGATACCTCGGGAGGACGCCTTGAAGGTCCCGGCGCCGCTCATATTTTTGGTACTGACCGGCTGGGCCGGGATCTCGCGAGTTATGTGATGGCCGGTACCAGAATCGCCTACGTTACCGGTTTAAGCGCCACTTTGATAGCAGCGATCCTGGGTATTACGGCAGGTCTCCTTGCGGCCTGGCTTCCCCCGTGGGCCGATAACGCCGCTTCTTCTTTGCTCGATGTACTTATCGCCTTTCCCACCCTCCTTCTGGCCATGCTTTTAGGGGCAGCCCAGGGGAGAAGTACCTGGACTGCGGTAGTTTCCATCGGTATAGCCTGCTCGGCGATCATCGCCCGGCTTACCCGCATCCTCGCAAAGCAGATCATGTCAAAGCAGTTTTTTGTGAGCGCCAGGACCTCGGGGACAGGAAATCCGGCCATCACCTTTATTCATATATTGCCCAATATATGGCAGGTGTTACTGGTGAATATCGCGGTGGTATTCGGCGTATCCATTCTCGCGGAAGCGAGCCTTTCCTACCTGGGCCTGGGGGTTCCTCCGCCTAACGCTTCCCTGGGCCGGCTTATGCAGGAAGCCCAGGCGACGGTACTGACCGCCCCGCTGGGAGCGGTACTGCCCGGCCTGGTTATCGTGATGATGGTAACCGGGGTAAACCTTCTGGCCGACGCGGTCCGTGACAAACTGGATTCAGGGGGAGGCATAGGCCGGTGAAGGATAAATCAAAACGACCGGTACTGCTTCAGGTAACAGGCCTCAGGGCGTACCTGGTGGATTCGGGGAAGCCCCTCCTTCAAAATATCAGTTTCAGCATCGGGGAAGGGGAACTCGCTGGTATTCTGGGCCAGTCGGGTTCAGGAAAATCCCTCACTTCCCTGGCCGTGGCAGGACTTTTGCCCGGATCGATCCGGGCGGAGGGGAGTATCCTCCTGGCGGGACATGAGATCCTCGGTTCAGAAGAGAGAGTCCTCAATGCAGTCCGGGGCAGGGATATTGCTGTTATTTTCCAGGAACCGGCGGCTGCCCTGGATCCTCTGATGAAGATAGGCAGGCAGATAGCCCTGCCCCTGAAAAAACATTCGAGGCTCAGAGGGGCGGAACTGAGGGAAAAGGTCTATGCTCTTCTGGAAGAGGTAAAGCTCACCGAGATTCGGCGCATAGCCGGTTCCCTGCCGTCTGAAATATCGGGAGGACAGAAACAACGCGCCGCCATTGCCCTGGCCCTGGCCGCTTCCCCCCGGCTGCTTATCGCCGACGAACCGACCAGTTCAGCCGATGCCCATATTCAAAAACAACTCATCGAACTCATACAGGACAGGGCGAAAGCCCGGGGAATGGCGGTACTCTTTATTTCCCATGACATCGCAGCAATACGGAACATCTCCGAAAGGATCCTTGTCATGAAGGACGGAAGTTTAGTCGAAACCGGAAACACTGAAGACCTTATCAATGATCCCCGTCATGAGTACACACGGCTCCTTCTTAACTGTGCCCGGAAACTGGATCTTGCCCTGAAAAAGGAAGGGCAGCCATGACCGGCGGGAGAAAGAAAATTTTTGAACTTTCAGGGGTCTGCTTCGCGTACAAAGAAAAGGAGGTGTTGAAAAACATCAGCCTTGACATTGCAGAGGGGGAAAGCCTGGGAATACTGGGGGAATCGGGGAGCGGTAAAACGACCCTGCTCTCCCTGCTATTAAGGCTTGTGAAAGCCCGCAGGGGAAACATATCCTTTTCCGGACAGCCGCTGGCGGAGATGACCGGAAAAACACTGAGGAATTTCAGAACCAGGGTCCAGCCTGTTTTCCAGGATCCCTTTCTTTCTCTGGACCCGGCCCAAAAAGTTGAAGGTATCATCGGTGAGCCGTTGACTTCCCTCAAACTAACAAAGACCGGGGCGGAAAAAAAAGAAAGGATCCTCCGGGTCCTGGAAAAAGTGGGCATCGGGGCAGACGCTATGGGCCGGCGCCCCGAAGAATTTTCGGGGGGACAGCGTCAGCGCATCGTCATAGCCCGGGCGCTGGTTACCAATCCTGAAGTCCTCATTGCCGATGAGGCGGTCAGCGCCCTGGACATTATCACGAAAATCGAAATCCTCACCTTGCTCCATGAACTTAAAGAAAAGGGGAATTTTACCCTGATTTTTGTATCCCACGATCTCCCGGCAGTGGCTGATATTTCGGAGAGGATCGTGGTCCTTGACCAGGGAGAGATTATCGAAGACGCCCCGGTCCGCCGGGTCCTCCATTCCCCCGCCCATCCCCGTACACGGCTGCTGGTAGAATCGGGCCTTACCCTTGGAGGAAATTGATGATTGGAAGACCGGGATCCATATCGCAGGAGCGGCTAAAGGGTAATCCGCCCGCGGCGCTGCGGCGTTAATCCGCAGCAATGGCTTTGCCGCCTTTACATAGATTAATCCCCAGCTCCGCTCATTTTAGGAGGCCTGTACCGGCAGCCTGAATTTTTGCAGGGTTAGGGATTAATAGAGAACCGAAAGTGAGAACAGGGTTGTAGGGCTTATACTGGAAAACTCAAATATCGTAAAAAGGGGATATTGGAGGAGGCTGTTCCAAAACCGTGCGCGTTAGCGCACAGTCAGTCAAATACCCCCGGCAAAGCCGGGGGTTTACCAATTTTAATTAGTTTCGGAACAGGCTCGGAGGATAGTTTTTTTTATCCCATCGCTCTATGATTAACCAGCAGGGGTACAATAGAGACATGGAAACCAGAAAACACTTGCCGAGGGCGGTTCTTGCACGGATTTATTTCATTGACCGGGAGATTGCCGCCGGAAAATACCCTAACGTCCACGATTTGGCTAAGGAATACGAGGCTGGGACGGCGACTATCTACCGGGATATTGAGTATATGCGGGATAGTCTCAATGCGCCGATTGAATACAGCGCCAAAGAGCGGGGCTGGTATTATACCAAAAAAACGTTCAGGCTGCCGGCACGGTTCGCTGCCGCTGATGATATGCTGGCTTTGGGTATGGCAAAATCCCTTGTTTCCCTGTATAAAAACAC
>JAISOQ010000185.1 GCA_031275515.1 Treponema sp.
GTCTTAGCTGCTGCTGAAAAACAGAGACCACAATCAGCGGCCTAAAGCTGCCGGGATTTCCTTGCCTTTTCCAAAGCAAGCTCTACCGCCTCATTAAACTGGTCAAAGGCAATGGTAGCCCCGCTGACCGCTTCCACCTTTTTCAGGTCCCCGGTCTCCCGGTAGACTCTGGCGTACTGCTCCATAGCCCTCACCGCAAGCTGGGCCTTGTCGTAATAGTTCTGATTGGAAATCTCCCCGTTTACCTTGCCGTAGTTTTCATCCTTAATTGTTCCGTCCTTCTGCCGGGTGATAAACCGGCAGTCCGAGACCCGTTCCCCTGTAATAGTAATCGTCACTTCCCCCCAGGCGCCGGTGTCGTCCACGCCGCTTTTCCCGGTATAAACCCCATCGGTATATCCCCGGCTTCCGCAGCCTGCGGCGGTCAATGCCAGGGCAAGGGAAAATAAAAAACAAACAGACAGGTTCCTCATACCGCTCCCTCCCTTTTCTGCGCCCCATTCTCGACAATCCGGGCTATCCGCCCGTGTTCCAGCACTACGGTCCGTTCCGCATCCTCCGCCACCTCCGGGTCATGGGTCACCACGATGATAGTGCTGCCCTCGGCGTGGAGCTTCTTAAAAATATCAATGACAAGCTGCTCGTTGGCTTCGTCCAGGTTTCCCGTGGGTTCGTCCGCCAGGATCAGCATGGGGTAATTGATGAGCGCCCGGGCTATGCAGACCCGCTGCTGCTCCCCGCCTGAAAGCTGGCTGGGAAGATGCCGGGCCCGGGAAGCCAGGCCCACCCGCTCCAGGGCTTCCAGGGCTTCTTTTTCATCGGGCATACTGTGGTAGTATTGGGCAACCATGACGTTTTCCAGCGCGGTAAGGTAATTCACCAAATGGAACTGCTGAAAGATGAGGCCGATCTTGTCCCGCCTGACCGTGGTAAGGTTCCGGGCGCTCTCCCGGGAAATATTCACCCCGTCCAGAACCACCTGCCCTGCCGAGGGCTTATCCATACATCCGATGATGTTCATCATAGTGGTTTTCCCCGAACCGGAAGGCCCCATTATGGCAAGCCATTCCCCCTGCTTCACCATCAGGTTGATATTCTGTAGGGCCTTGAGCTGGCCGTAGACCTTAGATATATCCTTTAATTCCAACAAATCCATGTTATTCTCCTCGCAAGACAATGGCCGGGTCCACCTCGGTGGCATTCCGTACCGGGATGATACAGGCGATGCCGGTGATGATCACCGACGCCGCAAGGGTGACAGGCAGGAGCAGGGGCAAAAAGGCGACGGATCGGTTAAACACATTGAGGGCCACCCCCTGGGCAAAAACAAACCCGAAGATCGCCCCCAAAAGCCCCCCCAAGCCGCCAAGGAAAACGCCCTCTCCCAGGAATTCCACCACAAGACTGCTGTTGGCGGCCCCCAGGGCTTTCCGCAGCCCTATCTCTTTGCGCCGTTCCGCCACCACCGCCATCATGGTAGTGGCCACGCAGATCATGATAAGAAGGAGGACGATCACCGTTACCAGGTACACCAGGGATTGAAGTTTAGTGAGTACCGCCCCTTCGGATTCGGTAAGACGCTTCACCAGCCGGGGGCTTACCCCGCTCACTTCCGCGCTTATCCGCCGGGCAAGGGCCTCCAGGATTTCTGCAGAAGCGGAAACGCTGCATTCCACCACGTCGATTTTTCCAGCCTCGCCTGTCATGGACTCAAAATCTTCTAAAGCCATGAAGATGAAGGCCTCCTCGGTCCCGCCGGACTGCATGATCCCCGAAACGACAAAGTTCCGGCTGAAAGATTCTCCTGAATGGCCGGTCCCGGTAATGGTAAAACTGCTCCCGGCCGCAAGCCGGATCGTGTCCGCCACTTCCTGGCCGATCAGGGCTTCCCCGGCGGCTTCGGGCCAGCGGCCTGAAACAAACCAGTAGGGGCTTGTTTTCCGGGCTTCCTCCAGGAGGGTCCCGGCGGCCATAAACGGCTGTTCGTTGATCTTCACCATCCGATACCGGTAAGGCGCGGCGCCAATGAGGTCCGCCCCAGGCAGATAGGTCAGGGCGGTCCGTACCGTATCGCTTTCCATAACCGCCTGGTTCCCTCCGGGAACCATCACGAAATTCGTCCCGTAGGACCGGAACTCCTGCCCCATTTGCCGGGGTATGTCGTAATAAATGGTGATAAGCCCCGACAGGATGGTCGCCCCGATAGCCACTGCCAGGAGAGCCACAATCATCCGGGAACGGCGGCGGAGCAGGGAGCTTACCACCATCTTCACATAAAAACGCTGTCTGTTCATACCCGGTTACCTGCCATGAAGCACCTCCGCCGGACGGAGAGAAAGGAGAAGCCGTATCGAGGGGATGCTTCCCGCCATAGTTACCAGGAACACCAGTACCGCCACCAGGGGGATCACCATAGGTTTGATGTCAATGGCGGAACCAAACACCGACTGGCCGATTATCTGGGCAAACCCCAGCCCCGCGAAATAACCCCCTGTCCCGCCTATAATGCCGGTGATGATGATTTCCGCCAACACCAGCGCGGATATGGGGGCGTCGTAAGCGCCCACCGCCTTGAGCAGCCCTATCTCGGCGGCCCGTTCCATCACGCTGGCGGTAACCAGATTGGAGATCCCCAGGGCGGAACCGGCTAAACTCAAAATAGTGATGAGGAGCATGAGGAGCTGGGTCTTTTCCAGAATGGCCCCCTCGGATTCCGCCACCTGCCTGATGGGTTTGGAAACCGCATCGCTTATCACCTCATCAATCTGGTAACAAATAGCGCTCACATAGGCGGTACAATACCAGGTTTCCCATTCCTTGATAGAAAGGCTTTTGGGGTCCTGGGCGGCGCGCCGGGAAAGCTCGTTGTCCGGCGTGGTGAGGGCGCTCACCTCCACCCGGTTTACCAAGCCCTTTTTATCCGCCATCTCCTGAAGGCTTGCCAGGGGAAGGTAAAATTCCCCGTCTTCATCGCCGCCGGCGCTGAAGATCCCCGCCACCGTAAATTCCCTGCTCCCGGTCCCGGTTTGGAAAACCACCCTGTCCTCCAGGTCCAGGCCGTATTTCGCCGCCGCCGCTTCCCCGGCCATGACCGCCCCGGCATCGTGGTCGGTGAGCCAGCGGCCCCGCACATCCCACCAGCTTTTGAGGTTCCGCATCCCCGTGTCCAGGGATTCTCCGGTGGGCAGCTCCAAATGATGGTTGAACCAGGTACCCACCAGCTTTACCTCCCCATCGGTGGAATTCCCCCCGCCGGAGGCCGAAACAAGACGAGCCCGGACATTCAGGTAGGGGGTAAAATCTACTATATTAAAAGCCCAAAAGATGGTTTTGATATTCCCCAGCTCCGCCTCGTTTAAATACTTATCCGACACCCCGGACCCTTCGCTTACCCCGTACAGATCGTCCAGGAGGGACGCCCCCCGGGGAAGAACATTGATATTTGCCCCGTAGGTTTTCAGTTCCTGGTTTACTTTATCCCCCACATCGAGCATCACGTTCAGCATGGCCGTAGCCAGGGACGCTCCCAGGGCGATGGTAAAGGCCACCATAAGCATCTTTCCCTTCTGCCTGAAAAGGGCCCCCCGAACCATTCTCCAAAACATGATCGTTACTCCCTATTTAAACCTGGTTTTTTCGTTTTCCAGGCTGGCTGTTTCTATCACCATGGACCCGCTCCGCAGACTATAGGCTAAGGGGACGGGATTACAGCCCCCCTTAAAGCCGATAGTGGAAATGTTCATCACTACATCGCAGAGCCGGCAGATGACCTCGTTCTTCCGTTCATAGTACCCCGTGGGGCCGCAGATATCGCAGGCGTCAAGACCCACCCCGTAGGCCAGGGCGTTTTTTTTGATCACGATAAAACGCACCTCCGTATTATCCGAGGCGGTATAGGCAAACCGGTGGAGATGGCCGTCTTCCACCTGGGCGATAGGGATGAGTATCTCCTCCCCCGCCAGCGTCATGGGTTCCGCGGGAGAAAGCTCAACCCCCCGCTGGGTATAGGCCTTGATAACCGTGAGGGCCAGAACCGAAAAGACAAAGCCTGCGGCCACGGTAACGCACCAGCGCCGGTTTATCCTGACGGCGGCCCGGATCTTCCGGCCCTCGGCAGGGTTTTTCCCGGGGGCTCTCTTCTTTAAGCCGGCAATGAATACGATGAGGGGAAGTAAAAAACTCATCCCCATCAAGGCGTAAAGAAAAACGCCGTTATTATTAACCGCCACTACGATGAGCCTGAAAATCCAGCGGATCATGGGAATGATACGCCGGGCCAACAGGAACTGCACAATGACGATCCCTTGATTGCAGATATTAACCAGGAGGGCGATGGTAAGAAGGCCCTTTAAGAACCGGGCGGATACGCCTTTGCCGGTTTTATAGAGGGCAATGGCGATAAGGATAACCGCCAGCAAGCCCAGGGTAAAGCCGATGAGCTTAAACAGAAAATCCGTACTGAATATACTCTGGCCGGCTAAGACAAATTCCGCCGGGTAAAGGAATATGACAGGCAGGGCGTAAAGCAAAAGGGCCCCCATAAGGAGGGCGCATACATATTCAGGTATGGCTTCGGCCAGGGAAGGCCGTTTCTGAAAAAAAGATAGTTTCCCTAAGGGTTTTTGCCCTGCTCCCCAGAGAAAAAGAATATAGAGGATTCCGAATACTATGGCAAAGGATAAAATCCAAAGGTTAAAAAATCCCCGGCTGATAAGGGCGGTAGTCCGGCGCAGTATCGCAAGGACAAGAGCGCCTCCCGTACCGGCAAGGCAGCCCCATAAGGCCCGCCGCTTGCGGCTTTTGCCGCCTTCTTTATCCAATGCCGCCCATAATAACGCGGTCAGTATCCCGGCGGTTAACAAATTTTCTACCACCTGGATGAGGTATCTCAGCATGTTTCCCCTTTCATTAAAAAATCGCGGGGGCGGAAAGAACGCCCCCGCGATTGTTACTCCTTTTTACTACAGGGGATCCGCCCCCGTAACGCCCCCGCTCAGGGGACTTGTCCCCCGGCCCCCCGAAATTTTTGGAACAGCCTGCCTACCATGCCGGGCCGGCGTAGTCCACCGTCCACTTCGCTTCCAGGGGAGCGCCCCAGAACCTGCCGGGAACGCCGGTTACCTGATCCACATGGAGTACGTACCCCTGGGCTTCGGGATTCTGGATGAGGAACCGTACCGTGTAGGTTCCCGGACCGCCGGGACCGGGCAGTTTAACATTCGCGCCGTAATGGGGCCCGTCGCTGGCGTTCATGGGCATAAAAGTACCTTCCACCTTTTCCCCGGTGGATCTGACGATCTCGTACTGAACCGTCAGGTAGGGTACAAAGTCCCCCACGCCGTAGCCAAGATCATTCTCAGCGGCGGAAATATCCGCTTCCATGTGCATGTCCGACTCGGACGCGGGAAGTCCCGCTGAAGCCGGAATTATGTCCACAGGCTGGAAATACACCCCCGCCACATTGAGGGGCCCCAGCACAAAGTCATCTCCCAGGGGGAATTCCTCAAAACCCGCTTCCTCGCCAGGATTTACCATGCTGGCGGGCTTGGATCCGCCCTGCTGTCCGCCGCCCGCAAATGCGGCGAATACACATACTGCCATCAAAAGAAGTACCATCAGTGTTCTGATTTTCATTGTACTTACTCCTTATAAAAAAATCTCTCATGGTCACAAGACCTGAGTTTAGCGCCTGAAAAAATCCCCTTACGCCGCCGCCGCCTTTACAGCCTTCAATTTTTTGAGCTGAACGATGAAGGTAACAACCGTGATGACCAGTAATACTATCTGGGGGATCAGGGTTTCCAGGGTTGGATATATCCCCAGAATATCAACGGAAGGGACCCCCGAAACCGGAGTAACGCCGATGACGTTTCCTTCCTGGAGTTCCTTGACTCCGTTGCCGACAAACGTAATGGACATGACAAAAAGCAGAATACTCGTCCCCAGGAAAAAGGGCTTTAGCGGGAGCCGGATACTTACAACCCGAATCAATATGTAGATGATAACCAGGGCGATTATGCCGATGCCGAGGCCCAGCCATATCATATTGATATAGGTCTCCGTGCTGGCCAGCAGGGCCTGGTAAAAGAGTATGGTTTCGGCCCCTTCCCGGAAAACCGCAAGAAAGGCGGCAAAGGCCAGGGAAAACATGCTGCCCCGGGTTATTGATGCCTGAACTTTATTTTCGATATAACCGGACCACGCCTCGGCCTCGGCCTTGGAAACCATCCAGTTACTGACGTAGAACAGCACCCCGACGGCCAGCAGCATGGTGGCCCCTTCGATAATCTCCTGGTTCTGCCCTCCGGCGACGCTGGTGATCCGGTTCAGAATCCAGGCCATGATGACGCTTACCCCCAGGGCAATAATGGAACCCACATACACCGGGCGGATACTCTTCTTGTTCCCGCTCTTGAGGAGGTAGGCGATGATCGCCCCCACGATGATGATGGCCTCAAAGCCTTCCCGGACTATGATGAGGAGGGAGCCCAGGAACACCACGACGGCATTCTCCTCCCTGCCGTCAAGCTGGGCGGCGTCCTCCCGCAGCCATGCCGCCAGGGTATCAAGCTCTGTCTTGACTGCCTCCCGGGAGGCCTGGTTGTTTATGGCCTTTTTGATGGCGCTGAACTGGTATTCCACCTGGGCCGCCCGGGCGCCGGAGATCCTGCTCATAACGATTTTTTCAAATCCGACTTTTTCGTAGAACTGGAAGTAGGCCACGTCTACCTGATCTTTTGCCCCCTTCTGATCCCCCGAACGATAGAGGGTATTGGCCTTGTCCAGAACTGCGGCCATTTCCTCAGCCGTTTTGGTCCAGTTCCGCACCGTCCCGGCAGGCTCCGCTTTCCCGTCAAGCCTGTTCGCGGTAACCCGCAGCAGGTGAAGAAGATCGTTATGATTTTCCCGTATCTCCTGCTGGCTTTTGCCGCTCTTCATGGTTGTTTTTACATACTCAAACCAATCTTCTATATTTTGCGCCCGTTCCCGGGAAATAACGGTCCTTACCTGTTCTTCAAATCCTCTTTTTTGATATTCCGAAAAAGCGGCGTCCATCAGCGCCAGGGCGCCCTCTCTATCTTCCGATACATAGCGGTAGTAGGCTTCGCTCAAGACGAGGCGTATTTCCCTTTCCTCCGCTTCCCAGTACCCGGGGTCGGCAAAACCCGGTACGGAAACCAGGAGAAGGCACAGCAGCGTCATTACAGGAACGGCTATCCTTTTACGCAATTTCAACCTCCTAGTTAGCATCTGCTAACAACGAATGAATGAAAGATAGCAGGAACTAACTCTTGTGTCAAGTGAGTTTGACGGTTTTAACAATGTTTTTGTAACCTGACAATGCCGTGCCTCCCTATGGCCGGGCGGGTCAGCGGCGTTTACTTTTCAACGTGAGTTCGGCAATGGAGTAAAAGGTCCGCCGGGCTTTAGTCCGCAATGAACGCGAATTTACCCGAATAATTCGCGGGAATCGGCGTTAATCCGCGGACC
>JAISOQ010000217.1 GCA_031275515.1 Treponema sp.
CCCAGGCCGACACCATACGGAAGATCGAAAGCGAGCAGGATACCAAAAACATCATCAGCGACATAGTCTACGCTGATACCGCCAACATGGCCCCCTATGTGAACGGCGGCTGGATGGAAGATATTTCCGGTTTCATCCACCAGGGAATCACCCTTACCAAAATGTACGACGAAACCACCAACAAGGGCAGCGTCCGCTACTTTGTTCCCAATTCCTTCGATGTCTATGTCCTGGCCGCCAATGTGGATGCCATCAAGTATCTCCCTTCAGGGCTTACCAGGCAGAATGTCGTCGACGGCATTACCTGGGAGCAGTATGTCCAGTGGGCAATCAATATCGCCAAAGGTGAGGGGGTGGGAAAAACCATGATGCCCGCCAACAACCAGGGTTCCCAGCTTCTCTACCCCATGGCGGGCATGGCCCTCGCTTACGGCGGCGGCTTCCCGGATTTTACCTCCGAAGGCTTTAAGAAGGCCCTGGGGCTCATCGCGTCCATGGCGGCGGAAAACGCCTTTTATCCCGAGCAGGCCCAATACACCGCCCCCACTGACCCCATGCGCAGCGGCGCCGTGTGGCTGACCTTCGCCCACATGAACCCCATTGGCGTGGCCTACAACGCCGCGCCCAATGAGTGGGTCATCGGCGCCGCGCCCAAGGGCAGCAAAGGGGCCGGTTCCACTTCCGGCGCCTGGTGCTGGGGAATTCAGAAAGGCGCACCCCATAAAGATCTGGCCCAGAAATGGATCGACTTTGTTACTACTCCCCGGAACAACTACGATTTCTGCATCAACAACGGCGGCGTGTTAAGCCCCATCAGCGAAGTGGGCCCCCTCCTTAAAACCGGGGATGTGGTGATGACCGCGGGGAACAAGATGCTGGGCAGCACCATTGTCAGCGGCGTTCCTTCTACCCAGTACAAGGACTGGAACGCGGTAAAGCTCCTCTATCATGACGCCTTTAACCAGGCGGTGAGTTCCAAGGCCGTTCCCCCCGACGCCTTCCTCCAGGATCTTGACGCCAAGTGCAAGGCCCTGAAAAATTAACGCGGAAGTAACGGAACTGATTTTGCCGGGGAAGACGCGGTGTTTTCCCCGGCCTCGCTTGTAAGGGGAATAAATGAAAAAATTTACCCTTGGCCGCGGGGCCGCGCCCTGGCTTCTCATGGCCCCCGCGTTCCTGTACTACGCCCTCTTTTGGCTCATGCCGGTACTGGACGGGGTTGCGGAAGTTTTTACCGGTCCGGACGGCGGCTTTACCCTGACGGGGAATTTCCGCCTCATGGCGGAGTCGGATCTCTTTGTTCAGTCGGTAGTAAACACCGCCCTCTTTGCCGCCATCTCGGTGATCCTTCAATATTTTATCGCCCTTATCCTGGCGGTTTTTCTCAACATCAAATTCAAATTTTCCGCCTTTCTCATGTTCCTCGCAATGATCCCCATGGCCATCACGCCGACGGCGGTGGCCATTCTCTGGAAGACCGGGCTTTTTAAAGACGGCTGGATCAATTCCCTCCTCATGGGAACCGGGCTGGTTAAAGATCCCCTGCTCTTTATGAACGCCGAGGGCTTTTCCGCCCTTGTGCTTATCATCCTCATCGACACCTGGACGGTTACCCCGTCGGTGATGATCATACTGTCGGCGGGGCTCCAGGGCATAGAAAAGGAAATGCGGGAAGCCGCCTATACCTTCGGCGCCAGCAAGTGGCGCATATTCAAAGACATTACCCTTCCCATCCTGCGGCCGTCGATTATGACTTCCATAATCCTCAGGCTCATTGCGGCGGTACAGGTGTGGGCCATCGCCGTCATGGTCCTGGGCCACGGCAAGGTTCCCTTCCTTGTGGAGCGTGTTGCCTTTTACGAAGATGTTATCCCCGGCCTCGATACTTCCGAAAAGCTGGCCTTTACCTACTCTTTTACTACCACGGTGATTGTCTTTGCGGTAACTCTTGTGTATTACCGGATCAGCAAACGGGGAAGTTACCTGGAGGCCGCCTGATGGATAAATACAATGTTGTCCAGAAAACAGTGATAGCCCTGGTGCTGGCCGGCATGGTGATGCTGGTTGTGATTCCCCTCCTTTACTTTGCCGCCGTGGCCCTTTCCAGCGCCGTGGAGATGAGCGAATTTCCCAAGCGGCTCATCCCTTCCATGAAGGTTACGGTGAAAGTGGCGCCCGCGGAAAACGGGGAATTTGAAATATTCCACGACCGGCTGGACGGCAGGGGTTACCGTTCCGTCATCACCAGCGCCGATCCCCTGAGGCTGGAGAATCATTTTAAGCGCCAGTATAACGTGAATAAAACGGGGCAGGAACTAATCGAAGATTTCAGCCGTACCTTGAGGGAAGGGCCCCTGGAATTTTCCTATTCAAAGGCCCCGCTTTACAATTTCGCCCAATTTTTTAAAATCGTAAACAACGCCGCGCCGGCCCTCAAAAACAGCATCATCGTTTCCCTCCTCACCATACTCATTTCCCTGACCCTGGGCAGCATGGCGGGTTTTGCCATGGCCCGGTATAACTTCAGGTTTAAGGAAAAGATCAATGTGGGGATTCTGGTGGTCCGCATGTTCCCGGTGGTGGGCATTTCTATCCCCATGGCAAAGCAGCTCATACGTTTCGGCCTTTTCGATACCCAGCTTGGCCTTGCCCTTCTGTATTCGGTTCCCAACATCGCGCTGACCGCGTGGATCACCTCGAGTATCTTTATGGGAATAAACCGGGAACTGGAAGAAGCGAGCCTCATCTTCGGCGCCAACGCGTTCCAGACCTTTATGCATATCACCCTGCCCCTGGCCTTTCCCGCCCTGGCGGCAAGCTCCATGTACGCCTTTAACACCGCCTGGAACGATACCATCTCGGCGCTGATCCTGACCAACCGGAACCAGACCCTTTCGCTGGTGGTCTATAAGGCCATAGGAACCACTTCCAGCGGCACCCAGTACGCCGCCGCGGGAAGCGTTATTTTGATCATCCCCGCCCTGGTGTTTACGTTTATTGTCCGGCGCTACATCAACCAAATGTGGGGAGGCGCCAAACTGTAGGCGCAAAGCCGCGCTTGACGCGCTGCCTTGAGCTTTGGAGGTATGATGAGTTATTTGGAACTAAGGGATTTGCAGAAGCGCTATTCCAAAGACGGCCCCCTGATTGTCAACCACATGAACCTGTCCATCGAAAAGGGAGAATTCATCGTCTTCCTCGGCCCTTCGGGATGCGGCAAGACCACCACTATCCGCATGATTTCGGGCCTTGAGGACGTTACGGGGGGCGATATTCTCATTGACGGCGAAAGCGTTTTGTCCAGGAAACCCAAGGACAGGGGAGTGTCCATGATCTTCCAAAGCTACGCCATCTGGCCCCACATGACGGTCTTTGACAATATCGCCTATCCCTTAAAGCTGCAAAAGATAAAACGGGAGGAGATAAAGAGCCGTGTCGAAGCCGCTGCCGGGGCGACAGGTATCGAGGGGCTCCTGGGCCGTTACCCCCGGCAGATGAGCGGCGGCCAGAGGCAGCGGGTGGCGGTGTCCAGGGCCATCGTGGTAAAGCCGAAGATTTTCCTCATGGACGAGCCCCTCTCCAACCTGGACGCGAAGCTGCGGGTAACCATGCGGACGGAATTGAAGCGGATACACCGGCAGGAAAATTCCACCACCATCTTCGTTACCCACGATCAGGCCGAGGCCATGAGCCTGGCTGACCGGATCATCGTCATGTACCAGGGGAAAATCGAACAGATCGGAACCCCGACGGAAGTATACCGGAACAGCGCGACCCGTTTTGTCGCCTCCTTTATCGG
>JAISOQ010000224.1 GCA_031275515.1 Treponema sp.
CGGGTCAATACTAATCACGGGCAGTTAGCCGCCCTGTGGGAACATATCAAAAGCGGGGAGGGGAATCCCCATTTCCGCCGGATATATGCGGAGCTTCGTTATCTCTGCGCCGTCTCGGATTCCCGGGGAGGCGCCTGGGACGGCCTGCTGCGGAAAGCGGCGGAGGGCCTTGCGGCGGAGATAGCCGGGGCGGGGGCGGTTACCGCCGGGGTGGTAAAAAACATCGAGGATTCCCTCTCCGGCCTGGCCGCGGAGGCAAAGGAATATACCTTCCTATGCGCCGCCCATGCCCATATCGATATGAACTGGATGTGGGGTTACCACGAAACCGTGGCGGTTACCCTGGCTACCATGTCTACCATGCTGGATATGCTGGACGAGTTCCCGGATTTTACCTTTTCCCAATCCCAGGCGTCGGTGTACCGGATTGTTGAGGAATTCGCGCCGGAGCTGCTGGAACGGATCAAGCAGCGGGTGCGAGAGGGCCGCTGGGAGATCCTCGCCTCTACCTGGGTTGAATGTGACAAAAACATGCCCTCCGGCGAAAGCCTGACCCGGCATATTCTCTACACCAAGGAGTACCTGTCCAAGACCTTTGGTATTGCCCCGGAAGAACTGGTTATAGATTTTGAACCCGATACCTTCGGCCACAGCCGCAATGTGCCGGAGATTTGCCGGAGCGGCGGGGTGCAATACTACTACCACTGCCGGGGCCAGGTGGGCGAAAAGGTGCTCTACCGCTGGAAGGCGCCCTCGGGCAGGGATATTATTGTGTACACCGAGCCGTTCTGGTACAACAGCGATATTGATACCTTTACCGCGGATTACGCTCCGGAGCTTGCCCGGCTTACGGGGAGCAAAACCCTGCTCAAGGTGTACGGTGTGGGCGACCACGGCGGCGGTCCTACCCGGCGGGATATCACCCGGCTGAAGGAGATGGATTCCTGGCCCCTGTATCCCCGGTTCATCTTTGGCCGTATCAGGGATTATTTTGACCATGCCGCGGAACGGAGGGAAAGCCTTCCGGAGCTTAATGATGAGATCAACTTTTTATGCGACGGCTGTTATACCACCCAGACCAGGATCAAGGCGGGGAACCGGAAGGCGGAACGGCTGATGGGGGAGGCGGAATTCTATGCCGGGGCCGCCATGGTATACACGGGCCGGGAGTATCCCGGCGGGCTTTTGGCTGAAGCCTGGCGTAAGCTGCTGTTCAACCAATTCCACGACATTATTCCCGGCTCCGGGGTTACCGAAACCCGGGAATATGCCTCGGGGCTCTATCAGCAGGTCTTCGCCGCTGCGGAATCCGTCAGGACCCTTGCGCTTACGGCCATTGCGGAACGGATCGACACCGCTCCCCTGTTCAGGGGCCCCGCCATCCCGCCTCCGGGGAAGGCGCTTTCCCCGGAGGCGTTTCCCGAATCCCGGGGGGAGGGCGCCGGCGCGGGGTACGGTCAAACCGGACGGGGTATCGGCAGGAAGCGGGTCTACCATCTCTTCAACCCCCTGCCCTTTGACCGGCAAGAGATCAGCGCCGTTACGGTCTGGGATTACGAGGGGGACTTTTCCCAGGTTACGGCGCGGGATCACGCCGGGAATCCGCTGCCAAGCCAGGCCGGGGAGTCCGGCTCCTACTGGGGACACCACTTCGACACCCTCCTGGTGGATGTCTCCGTCCCCGCCTGCGGGTATACCTCCGTGGTTATTGACGAAGAACCCTGTTATTCCCCTAAAACCTTCTTTATCAACGATATGCGGATCCAGAGCCCGGACCGCTTTGTCCTGGAAAACGAACATATCCGGGCGGTCCTTAATCCCCTGGACGGCAGCATTGACTCCTTTATCGACAAGGCAGGAGGAACCGAACTGGCCCATCCCGGGGGAGGTTTCGGTATCTTCCGTTTGGCCCGGGAAGATGTCCGTCAGGATGTAACCAACTGGCAGCCGGGGATGTCCGCATGGTTTGTGGGACGGTACAAAGAGATCCGCCCCATCACCGGGGGGTTTGAGATCGCCCCGGCGGCCGCCGGCAGGGGACAAGACCTCTACAAACAGGGCGGCGCGCCGGTTTCCAACCGGACAAACCTCCGTACCGCCTATAGGCTCCGCGCCAGCTTTGGCGCCGCCAAGGCCAAGGGCGACGCATCGGTTCTGGAAGTCATTATCTCCCTGGACGCCGGTTCCGGCCTGCTGCGGTACGATGTAACCTGCGACTGGCGGGAATTCGGCTCCGAAGAGACCGGGGTTCCCAATCTGCATTTCTACCTGCCCCTGAACTACCAGGCCAAATTTCACTTTGACGTTCCCTTTGGGATAACCCAACGGGCCCCCAGGGACATGGACCTTCCCGCGGAGAGTTTTGTACTGGCGGAAAATCCCAAAAGCCCCGTATCCCTGGCCCTGCTCTCCCCGGACAAGTACGGTTTCCGCTGCCGGGAAGACAGCATGGCCCTGACCCTGATCCGGGGCTCCTATGAACCGGACCTGACCCCGGAAACCGGGCGGCACCGGATCTCCTTTGCCCTTGCGCCCGTACCGGCGGCCTCCGCGGACAATCTGGTCCGGAAAAGCCTGGCCTATGGCCATCCCTTTACCGTTATCTCGGGGAAAACCGGAAAGGGCGCCGCGGGTAAAGCCTCCGCCGGCGGCCTTGCCGCGGGCCCGGCCCGGACGGAAGGGCTTGAGGTTCGGGACAGCCTGCTGCGCCTGGGCGGCGGCAGCGCCGCCGGGATCGTCCTCTCGGCGGTTAAACGGCCCGAAGCAGGGGGGAAGAGGCTGCTCCTGCGGGTCTACGAATCCGCAGGCAGGGACGGCACCGCAGTTTTTCAGCTTGGCTTTACCGCCAAGGCGGCGTACTTCACCGGCGCCACCGAGGGGGAGCGGCTTGGAACCTGTACCCTGGGGGACCAGGGCAGGACCCTCTCCTTTCCCGTACCCGCCTATAGCGTCCGGGCGGTGATAGTGGAGGAGGACTGATAGCGGACTCGTCCGGCAGCCCTCTTCTGTTTGGTAATTGCAGGTGTATTCCTGTAAAAATATTTAGTTTGGAGGAGATACGTTATGAAAAGAATTATCGCACTGATTAGCATACTGCTGATCATCGATACGGCTGCCGTATTTGCAAGCGGCGGACAGCAGGGAAGCTCCGGGAGTAGCGCTCCTGCCGCGGCGGGGGAGAAGGTTGTCTTTTGGACTTCCCACACCGCCCATGATCTTGAGGTGCTCCGGGAAATCACCACGGCCTATAACGCCACTAATCCCGCCATTCCGGTGGAGATAGTTAGTGTCCCCGGATCGGAAACGGAGATCACCAAGCTGGCGACCTCCATCCGCGGCGGCACCGCCCCGGATGTGTACTTCCTTGACCGCTTCACCATCGCCGAAAGGGCCGCGGCGGGGATGCTTGAGGATATTACCCCGGTCCTCAACCGGATCGATCCCAACCTTAAGAGCAAGTACCTTGATTTTGCCTGGCAGGAAACCCAGTACAAGGGCAAGACCTACGGACTGCCCCTGGATACGGATGTCCGGGCTATCTTCTACCGGAAGGATCTGCTCCGGGCAGCCGGGGTGGACCTGGCCCTCTTTGATTCCGCCAATGGCCCCATGACCATTGCCCAGATGCGGGAGGCTTCCTTCAAATTGAACAAAACCGATGCCCAGGGTAATTATGTCCAAACCGGTTTAGTTCCCTTTGCCACCGAGCTCCAAGGCTGGCATTATGTCTGGGGTTTTGTGTACGGCGGTCAGTTCGCCAATATTCCCCAAGGGAAAGTTACCCCCTTGGATCCGGGAGTTGTATCGGCTTACCAGTTGTTCTATGATTGGGCCAAGGATATGGGGCCCCAGAAGATCCAAAGCTTCCTCTCCACCTACACGCCCCCCAACAATCCGCCTCAAAATAACCCCTTTATCACCGGTCATATGGCCATCATGGTGAACGGAGACTGGATGATCTCCCAGTTTCGGGAATACGCTCCGAATCTGGAATACGGTATTACCTATCTGCCCGTAGCGAAGGCAGGGGATAAGCCCACGTCTTTTGCCGGCGGCTGGTCCCTGGTTGTCCCCGTGGGGAGCAAACGGCTTGAAGCGGCGGTCCGGTTTATGGTATGGGCCTGCGGCGCCGACGGCCAGCGGCTCTATACCAAGGGAACCACCCATCTTCCCACCTACGCCTCGCTGATGAACGAAGCGGATCTTTTTACCGCCGAACATCAGTTCTTCAGGAGCATCCTGCCTGTAGCCCGAAGCCGCCCGGTCCTTCCGGTGGGCGCCTTCTACTGGGATCAACTCACCGCCGCCCAGAACGCGGTGGTTGACAATACCTCCACCCCCGAGCAGGCTCTGAAGGCTGTTGAGGAACAGACCCAGGCCCAGCTTAACAAGTTCCTGCCGCTGCAGTAGGAGCACTTTTGAGAAGCGTGACGGCTCCCAACCCGGGGGCCATCGCGCTTTATCTGTAAAGGAGCGTACTCCCCCGCCGTTCAGCGGCGGGGGAGTATTATACTGTAAGGAAACGGCATGACCCGATTGGAAAGACGGAATCTGCGGAATGGACTCCTCTTCTGCGCCCCCTGGATATTTGGATTTTTTGCGTTGCAGATCTATCCTATTTTTTATTCATTTTATTTAAGCACCACCGATTACAGCGGCTTCGGAAGAGCTGTATTTATCGGCATGGCCAATTTTAAGGAATTGCTCAGGGATCCATTGGTAAGATTGGCCGCCTATAACACCCTGTACTATACCGCTCTTGCGGTTCCCGTCGGTATTGTCGTTGCCATTTTGCTCGCCCTGGCCATGAACCAGAAGGTCAGGGAAGTACCGGTTTACCGGGCCATTATCTATCTGCCCTCAATTCTGCCCGCCTTTGCCTTGGTGTACGTTTGGCTTCTCTTTACCAACCCGGCCTATGGGCTTTTAAGCAGAATTTTTATCTTCTTCCATTTGCCCTCTATTGACTGGATTGGGGACCGTCATTTTACCAAACCTTCGGTGGTGATCCTGGCTCAATACGGCGCGGGAAACGCCGCTTTAATATTTCTGGCATCTCTCCGTTCCATTCCCCGGGACCTCTACGAATCCGCGGAAATTGACGGCGCGGGGGTTTTTAGAAAATTTTTCACCATAACCCTGCCCATGATTACTCCCATCATACTCTACGATTTGATCTGGGGCCTAAGCGCCGGCCTCCAGGCTTTTACCCAGGCCTACCTTATGGCGTCCGGGGGAACCCGCGGTATCGTGGGGCCCTCCAACTCCCTGCTGTTCTATGTGGTTTACATCTATAAAACCGCTTTCCAGTATTCCCGGATGGGATACGCCGCGGCCATGGCCCTCTTCCTCTTCGCGGTCAGCATTCTCATCGCCCTGGGAGTTTTCAAATGGGGACGCAGCTGGGTCCACTACGAGTCGGAATAGGAGTCGGCTATGACAAAAAGAATAACCCTTCAGTATCTGGTCCGGGTACTTCTGGAAAAGGTACTGCCCCGTTTAATCCTTGTTTTTATGTGCATCCTGTTCATTTTACCCTTCTATTGGATGTTGATTAGCGCGGTAAAAGCTCCCTCCGAACTGCTTTCCATACCTCCCTCGCTGTTCCCCCGGGAATTTCACTTTGAAAATTATTATGAGGCGACTCAGTATATTCCTTTTTTCCGTTATATGTTTAACACCCTGACAATAGCCATCTTCGCCGTCATCGGATCGATAATCTCCAATTCGGTGGTATCCTACGGATTAAGCCGTATTCAGTGGCGGGGACGGGAACTGGTGTTTTATATTATCATCGCTACCATGTTCATCCCCTTTCCGGTTACCATGATAGCCCTCTTTGATATATTCGCCAAATTCCGCCTGATAAATACCTATGTCCCCCTCACCCTGCCTTACTTTGTGGGTTCGGCAACCCAGATATTTATGATGCGCCAGTATCTTTTGGGGGTGCCCAAGGAAATTTCCGATGCCGGGCTTATAGATGGGGCCAATGAATTCCAGATCTTTTTCTGGCTTATCCTACCCATCATGCGGCCGGTTATCGCCGTAGTGGCAATATTTACCGCCGTGGCCTCCTGGAACGACTTCCTTACCCCCCTGATATACCTGCATCAGGAGGATATCTACCCCATTTCCATCGGCCTCCAGCTTTTCCGGTCCGAGCATGGGCTGGAATACCAGCTGCTCATGGCCGCATCATCCATGGTGGCCCTTCCGGTGGTGGTCATATTCCTGGGCTTCCAGCGTTTCTTTGTGGAGGGGATTACTATAGGAGCGATAAAAGGGTAAACAGGTAACACTAGAACGAATATACCCATTCAAATATACCGATTCAAAAGGAGTTTATATGCTTATTCCGAAAGTAGAACAGAGGATTGGCCAGTATCTGCGTTTTCTGAAGGCGAACCGATACCGGACGCTTTCCCCTTTACAGTTTGAGACCTTTGAAACCGGGGAGACCTTCCGCGCTCCCCCGGATAAGGCTCAATGGAAAAAAATTCCCAGCCCCTACGAGTACGGGAAACCCTGGCATTGTTCATGGTTCCGCTCATCCTTCAAGGTTCCCGCCAAAAGCGCCTATCCCCTGTACCTCCGGGTTATCCCCAATGCCGACTCCCTGGTATTTATCGACGGGAAGCCCGTGGGGGCCTTCAATCCGGTTCATAAAAAGATACTGGTGAATCCCGACGGAAAGGAGCATACCCTTCATCTGGAGGCCTATGCCGGTCATTACTATCCCGGCAGCCATTCCTTTGACGGCCGGACCGTAATGCTCACCCTGGGGCGGCAGATAAAGGATTATCCCAATCTCTTTGAGGGAGGGGCCCTGACAGAACGGGTTACGCCGGTGTACTCCCTGTACTACGATGCGGCGTGCCTGCTGGAACTGGCCCAGTCGCTGGACCCGAATTCCCTGCGAAAGGCCCGGATCCTAAAGGGTCTCTACGACGCCTTGATGGAGGTCCGCTACTCCTCAACGGGAAAGGTTTTGGAAGCGGAGGCCGCCGCGGCGGCAAAAAAGATTGCCCCCCTCCTGGCGGCAAAAAACGGCTCCACGGTTCCGGAAATTCACCTTATCGGCCACGCCCATATCGATCACGCCTGGCTCTGGCATATAGGGGAAACGGAGCGGAAGGCCGCCCGGACCTACATAAATATGGTTCACCTTTCCCGGGAATATCCGGAATTTGTTTTTATCCAGACCCAGCCGGCCCAGCTTGAGGGGGTAAAGAATCAGTATCCCGAAATATTCAACGCTGTGAAGGAAGCCTTTAAAAAGGGAAACTGGGAGCCCAACGGCGGCATGTGGGTGGAGGCGGACTGTAACGTTACCGGAGGGGAATCCCTGGTCCGGCAGTTCCTGGTCGGCAAGGCCGCCACCAAGGAGATGCTGGATTACGAAAGCGATACCCTGTGGCTCCCGGATGTATTCGGTTACGCCGCAGCCCTTCCCCAAATTCTGGCGGGCTGCCGGATCAAGTATTTTGTGACCAGCAAGATCAACTGGAACGACACCACCCGCTTCCCCTACGATACCTTTATCTGGCGGGGAATTGACGGGACCGGCATCAAAACCCACTATATCTCCTCCCGGCAGCGGGGTTACAACGGCAAGGTGAGTCCCGCCTGCCTTGCGGAGATCTGGGGGGAAATTCAGCATAAGGAGATCCAATCCGCCGCCATCAACTCCGTCGGCGAAGGCGACGGCGGCGGCGGCACCGCCCGGGGGGATCTGGAGATGGCCCGGCGGCTGGCAAACCTGGAAGGGGCCCCCAAGGCGGCCTGGAAAAAGGTGTCGAACGCCCTGGACAGCATATTTGCCGGCAGTATCGACTGGCCCGAATGGCGGGGGGAACTCTACCTGGAACTGCACCGGGGAACCTATACCACCCAGGCCCGGACAAAACGGTACAACCGCCGCCTGGAATTCGCCCTGAGGAATACCGAATGGCTCTCCGCGGTGGCCGCCGGGCAAGGCTGGGCCGCTTATCCCCGGGAGGTCCTGCTCAAAAACTGGAAGGCCCTGCTGACCCATCAATTTCACGACATTATCCCCGGTTCCTCCATCCGCCGGGTCTATGCGGAGGCGGAGGCGGTTTATCAAAAGATTGAAGCCGAACTGGCCGGCATTACCCGGGAACTCCGGCGGAACATTCTGGCCAAAACCGGAGGCGGCCTTGTGGTGTTCAACGATCTGTCCTGGGAACGCCGGGGACCGGTAACTCTGTCCCTTTCCGGCGGGAATGCGGGGGGATCGGATGCCGGGGCCCTGAAAAAGGTCCGGGCGCTGAAGGCCGCCGGCGGCGCGGTGTATCCCCTCCAGCGGTACAAGGATCTTGACGACAAGGATACGGGAATCTTCAACCCCCTGCTGCCGTCCCTGGGATGGGCCTCCTTTACCGCCGCGGAATCGCCGGCCAAATCAGAACCGGCGAAGGATGCTTCTCCCTTCACTTATAAAGAAAAAAGCCTCAAAACCCCCTTCTACCGCGTCAAATTTGACGCCGCCGGACGGATCAGCAGCCTGGTCGAGCTCCGGGGGAAACGGGAAATGGTAGCCCCCGGGGGTGTTTTTAACGGGTTTGTCAGCGCCCAGGACGTGCCGGTTTACTGGGAGGCCTGGGACATTGATTCCGACTGGACTAAGTACCTGGAAGAAGAAACCCGGCTCCTCTCCACCGAAACCGCTGCGGACGGCCCGGTCTGTTTCAGGCTGCGCCGGAAGTACCAGATCGGCGTTTCGTCGGTTCTTGTACAGGATACGGTATTTTACGCCCAGGACCCCCGGATCGACTTTGAGACCCGGATCGACTGGCGGGAAAAACAGCGGCTCCTCAAGGTTGGCTTTGACACCGCCATTGACGCAACCCAGGTCCGCTGCGAGGTACAATACGGTCATCTGCTGCGGAACACCCACCGGAACCTTCCCCATGACCGGGCCAAATTTGAGATCTGCGCCCATAAGTGGGTATCCCTGGAGGAAGAGGGGGGCGGAATTGCCCTGCTCAACGACAGTAAATACGGCCATGACCTTGCAGGAGGCCGGGTCCGCCTGACCCTGCTCCGGTCTCCCATTGCCCCGGACGAAGAGGCGGACCAGGGGGAACAGCGGTTCACCTATTCCCTGCTGCCCTTTACGGGCCCCTTCGGAGAAGCCAGGGTGGTCCGCACGGGCTATGAATTGAACGCCCCCGCTGCGGCGGAACTGTCGAACAAGCCGGATACGCCGGTAAAGGCCGGGGCGGACTACTCCCTCTTCACGGTTGAAGGGGATTCGGTAATCGCCGAGTGTATCAAAGCGCCGGAGCAGGCAAAGGCCCGGACCGGGAACCTGGTGATCCGCCTCTACGAAAGCCTGGGGGGCAGGACCAAAACGGTCCTCCGCTTCTCAAAGGAACTTGTCTCCGTTGAGGCGGCGGATATGCTGGAGGGAAACCCCAAAGCCTTGAGCTTCTCCGGCAAAGAGCTGACCCTGGAATTCCGGGCTTTTGAGATTAAAACGATCCTGGTAAGCTTCCGGTAGCGGTTCCGTTTCTTTAGGGATCGATTTTTAGGGTCCTTGAGTTTCCCTCAAGAATGTCCCCCAGAGATTTCACTGTTTCCAGGTATCCGGTAAAGGAGCTTTTCTGTACAAACAACCGGGGCGCCACGTAGTCGTCAACCGGGACGCCGTAGGCTTCGCAATACTTCTCGTAGAGTGTCCTGCCTTCAGCATCGGAAGAATCGATCTGAATCACCCTGAGACCCGGCAGATTTTTGAGAAAAGCTCCGGTCTTTTTGCAGTCTTCGCAGTAAGGGATGGAAAAATAGACAACCGTTTTTTCGTCATAGACCCCGATTTTTCCCTTCCCGTTGCTGCTGAACCCGAGAAACTGTTTCAGTAGAGGCATGAAACGCCGCCGGGCTTTTACGGCGGGGATCAGGTTTTCATCAAGGGCCGTTTCCCCGGATATGAGTCTGCCGCCGATCACCGCCGCCGGGAGGGAGGGAATTTCTTCCAAACCGACGGCGCTTATGTTTTTTCTGTAGGCCGCAGCGTCATTGTCCATATAGATGTTGTAGGGCCTAAAATCCGTTTTCTCCAGCAGGCCGGCTTCTGCAAGGGCGCGCTTGTATTTGTTTATCAAATCCAGGAACACCTTACAGGGTTTACAGGGATTCTGTACATTACAGCCGCCGCAGGTATCAAAGACGTACAATTCAACGGAAGTTTTCAGTGAAAAAACCCGGTAAACGAAAAAGCCGGACAGGCATACCAGGGCGGCGGTGACAAGGAGCAGCAGAATAAGCCTCCGGCCCCCCGGTTCATCGTTCTTGAATACCGGCATGGTTTGCGGATCCTAGCGGGAAACAAGTCCGGAATGCATAAAACGCCTCCTTCGGGGTTGAATTATCTCGGCCAACGTTCTTTCGCCGCGGGCAGTTTGGGGAACTTACCGCAAGGTTTATCCTGATACCAGTAAGCCACGGAAGCAATATCGTCGGTCCTTTCAAAAAGTTCATAGTGATTATGACCTATCTGCTGAATGGTAACCCGCAGGTCCGATTCAAACATAACGGGGTCCATTATATGAAAACGGTAGAGCCCGTGTTTTGGCATGAGGTCGTAGGTTTTTTCCAGTTTGCGCATATCCTTGCCGCCGAAGTTTAGATAGCTCTTCGAGGACTCAAGGCCGGAAAGTAGTGATGTCCAAGAAAGGCGGTAGAATAGGTAAGCTCGTCGTTAATGCCGTCATGCTCTTCATAGAAGCACCATGCACCGCCGAAGTAATCTTCCGTACCCGTACCGCAGATGGTGGGATAATTCCTGTCGCCGTCGATGTAGAATTTCATTTCCCCCTCACCCCACCAGAAACGTTCCAGGGCTGTCCAGGCGAGGTAGGTTCCCACATAGTGACCTTTGCCGGAAATACCGTCCAGGATGGTATAGTCTTTCCCTGCCGTGGTAAGGTTTTCCCTTCTCCACTGGGCATGAAAATATGCGGAATTGTCAGGAACCGAATCAAGGGTGTAATTAATCTGAAAGAAGAAACCCGGCACATCACCTGGATGCTGGTTTTCTATAGTGAATCTGGCGGCCCTGCGGAAGGGCATGGGGAAATAACAATTCATTCCGCCTGTAGGATTCACCGCTATTGGCAGGGCGTTTATCCTGTTCCGCGCGCCAAAACCGCAGCAGAAGAAATCCCCCAGGGGCACCTCCACCGAGGGCAGATCCGCATCGTCCCAGTAAATACGCAGAACCAGATCCCGAAGTATATAATACCCCTTTTCTCCGTTCTGGGCGCAGGTTATCCAAAAGCTATTGATGATTCCGGGACCCTCAATCCCGGCCAGGACGGTTTCTTCTCCCTGGGGCAGGGTTATACAGGGCCGCCCTTTCCGCCCGGGTCCCAGATTAGAAGCTTCCTTCCCTCCGGCGCCCGGTTCTCCGGTGGGATTTTCCGCACTGATTGAGCGGGACTTCCCGGTTTTTAAAACCATAAGATTTGCAAGACCAAAGTTATCCATGTTTTCCTCCGTAGCATTTATTTGAACTCATAGTTACTGTATTTATAACATAAAACCTGGTGATTTCCTTCAAGATCTGCCATGTCCGGACGCTTTTTCCGGCAGATGTCCCTGGCATAAGAACAGCGGGCAGCAAATTTACATCCCTCCAGATGGATAAATATGATAAAATAAATAAAAAAATAAAAAAGAAACAGAAAAATTATTAGAATATTATGTATCGTGACGGTGTTAAACTATTAATTTAAATACATAATATAAATAAAATAATGTGGTACGGGCAAACGTCGTATAACAGGACGGTATATGCTTCGCCGCCGGTAGGCGGCTCGGCCTCCGCAACGGCTCTGGTCTCCGCTACGCGCAGACCTTCGGTCTGAACATTCCCACGCCGTTGTTCCGGCACA
>JAISOQ010000255.1 GCA_031275515.1 Treponema sp.
ACCTTATTCTTGAGGAGGACAGCCCGTACCTTCCCGAAAAATTCGGCATTGGCGTCGCTGCCTCCAACCTTCCCGCCGCTCCCGGTGTACTTGGACAGGACTATGCCTTTGCCAAAACAAGAGGCGTTCTTACGGTCGTAGACCGAATCAAAGTTGGGATCAAAGGCGGCGTTGACATCCGCCGAAAGCATGGCGGAACGGCTCAGGACCTGGCGCAGCAATATTTCCGAATACGCCGCCTGCCCTTTTGAAAGCAGATAGGCGACGAAATTCTCAAAGAGCCGGGATTGGGCCCCGGTGTTCCCGGCGGAACCGGTTTCCTCTTTGTCGGTAAGAAGGCAAATGATGGTTTTCGGCGGGGGCGTCCCCGAACCGGCCAGTTCCAGAACCGCCCGCAGGGCGGCGTAGGCGCAGGATTTGTCGTCATGCCCGTAGGCCCCAATCATACTCCGGTCAAATCCCAGGTCCCGGGCCTTGAAAGCGGGGACCAGTTCCAGTTCCGCTCCCGCAAAGTCCTGTTCCACCATGCCATATTGCTCATGGAGAAGATTGAGAAGGTTGAGTTTAACCTTGTCCTTGGCCTTATTGTCCCGGAAAGGCCGGGAACCGGCGAGGATATTAAGATCCTCTCCGGGTACCGCTTCGGACACTTTTTTCTGCATCTGTTCCCGGGACAGGTGGGGCAAAAGATCGGTGATCGTAAAAACCGGATCCGCCTCGTCTTCCCCGACATTAATTTCAACCTTGGTCCCGTCCTCCCGGATCACCACCCCATGCAAAGCCAGGGGTATGGCTGTCCACTGGTAGTTCTTGATGCCTCCGTAATACTGAGTATCCAGGAAGACGAATTCCGCCTCCTCGTAAACAGGATTGGTCTTGAGGTCTATCCGGGGGGAATCCACATGGGCGCCCAGGATGTTCACCCCTGCTTCCAGAGGCGCCTGCCCTATAACGGCGAAGGCCAGAGACTTTCCCCGGTTGTCCTGATACACCTTCGTACCCGGAACCAGGGGACCGCTTTCAGGGGAAATTTCCCCGATGTCCCGGAACCCCCCGCTTCTCAGAACTTCCAGGGCCGCGGCGGTAAACTCCCGTTCCGTCTTTCCCCGGTTGAGAAACCTGGTATAATCCTCTGCGAAACGGCGTATTGTTTCACCCTCTTCAGGGCTTACCTCTTCCCAGCAGTTCTTTTTATTAACGCAGAGCTTTTCCGCAAGCCGCTCTCCCGCAGTCTTCCCTCCGGTCCCGTCCGTATGACCCACCATGCACTCCTTATTTTGTTACCGCTTATACTTCAAGGTCTCCAGAGCCGCACTGCCCCGGGACACTTCAAACCAGAGTTCCTTCCCCGCTTTTTCCCTGAGAATGCGGTAGAAGCCCGCCAAATCCTTAACCGCCTCGCCGTTAATGGCGATAAGCCGATCTTCCCGCTGGAGGCCGATGATAGACGCGGGGCTCTCGTTGATAACCTGGGCGGCAATAACCCCCTGGGCGTTCTTGTCCAGCTTGAGGCTGCTCCGTATGGAATCGGTGATAGGCACCACGTACACGCCGGGCCACAGCTTCTTGTTTTCCGCGGCCACCGCCTCGCTTCGGATTTCTATACGGACGGTAACTTCCTGAACCGCCCCATCCCGAATAATCGTAAAGACCGCCCGCTCGCCGGGTTTGATGTCCCCTACCGCCAGGGTCAGGGCATTACTCCCCCGCATCTCCCGTCCGTTCAGATGGGTGATGAAGTCCCCAGGCTGTATCCCCCCCTTGTAAGCCGGGGAATCAATAAACACCTGGGTGGCCAGCGCGCCCCGTTTCCCCGTAAGCCCCAGGGCCTGGGCGCTTTCCTTGTCCGGGTCCAGAAGAGACACCCCGAGCCAGCCGTAACTTATCTCCCCGGAGCTGATAAACTCGTCAATAGAACGCTTCGCATTGTTAATGGGAATGGCGAAGCCCAAGCCTACGGAACCGCCCCCCGGATTGTTGCTGGCGATCCAGGTGTTGACCCCCACAACCTCGCCGCGTATATTCACCAGGGCGCCCCCGGAATTCCCCTGATTGATGGAAGTGTCGGTTTGGATAAAATCGTTGATGTTTCCCGCCGGCCCGCCGGTCCGGCCCAGAGCGCTCACTATGCCCATCGTCACCGTAGACATGAGGGCTAGAGGGTTCCCCACCGCGATGGCCCAGTCCCCTACCCTCACGGCGTCCGAATCCCCCAGAACCGCCAGAGGGTACACATCGCTGGTCTTAAAGGATACCATAGCCAGGTCTTTGCGTTCGTCCTGCCCCACAAGCTCTGCGGAATATTCCTTGCCCTCATTAGTGACCACCATAATTTCGTTCACATCCTGCACTACATGGTGGTTGGTCAGCACATAATACACATCCTTGTCCTTACGGACGATGATCCCGGACCCCAGGCCCTGGGAACGGTACTCCCGCTCCTGGCCCCCGCCGCCTTCCGGCTCCCCCTGCCGGGGACCAAAGAAAAATTCCCAAGGAATACCGTTAAAATTGGGAATCTGCTGCCGCCGTATTGATACGGTTTTAAGCTCTACCACCGAAGGGAGCACCTTATCCGCCACAGACTGAAAGGCCGTCTGGAGGCTTTCCGCAACAGCCAGGGCATCCCGGGGGATGGTTACCGGACTTTCTTCCGCTCTGGCGGTTTTTCCCCGGGGAGTGGAACAGGAAAAAGAAAGAAAGGCCAAAGAAAACCCAAAGAGCGCCCCTATAAGCACTAAATTAAAGATGAAGAAATTTTTCGAAAACAACAATTTTTTCGATGCGGACTTTTTTTTTGAAGAAAACCATGACAAAAAATGTTCGGTAAGATTCATAAATTCACTCTCCTATACGTTATGTTTCATAAGGTCTTAAAAAACCGGTTTTGCAGCCCTTTTTATATAATAATAATAAAATTTTCCCTAAATAAGTTACATACCGCCCGGAAATTTATCTTTGCAGAGACTGTTCCAAAACCCCGGCAAGGGCGTTACGGGGGCTCCGCCCTTGAAGCGGAACAACCCCATGTGCATTAATCCAGCAGCGGGTCGGTGAGTATTTCCGTGTGATCCTGAAAAACAGCCACAGTATGTTCCCAATGGGCGGAAAGTTTGTCATCGGAGGTCACCACGGTCCAGCCGTCTTCCAGAACCTCCACATCCCCGGTACCCAGATTGATCATAGGCTCTATGGCGATGACCAGCCCGCCGGACATCCGGGGGTTGGGCCCGTGAGGGGTATTCGGCACTGACGGGTCCTCATGAACCTCAAAGCCTACCCCGTGGCCGCAAAACTGGCGGACCACCCCGTAACCGTAGGATTTCGCGTGGGATTCCACGGCCCGGGCTATTTGAAGAAGCCGATCCCCGGCCCTGACCGCCGCTATGCCTTTGTAGAGGCACTCCCGGGTTACCATGTTGAGCCTGTGGGCAGCCTCGCTTACCTTCCCTATTTCCACGGTTACCGCCTGATCGCTGATAAAGCCCCCCAGGTCTATGCCGCAGTCCAGAGAAACCAGGTCCCCCTGGACGATCTTCCGCCGGGAAGGAATGCCGTGGATGACTTCGTTGTTGATGGAAATACAGACAGCTCCCGGAAAGGGGTTGTCTTTGGGTCCGTATCCCAAAAACGCCGGTTTGCCCCCGGCCCTTTTTATCCAGTTTTGCGCCCACCTGTCCAGCTCCAGGGTTTCCACCCCGGCCTTCACCAGGGGGATAATTTCCCGGAACATGGCGCTCAGGGCCTTACAGGATTCCCGGATTCCGTCGATTTGTTTTTCATTTTTCAAGCGAAGCATACCCGCTCCTATATATTCAGTTTCCGCCTGAGCTGCGCCGCGTTGGGCAGAGCAGGATCCCGTTTCAATGCTTCCCGGAAAACGGCTTCGGCGCCGGTCCGCCGGCCCAAACGCATCAGGGTCTCCGCCATGGAACGCATCCACCGGGCTTCTTCTTTGTGGGGAAACCCCAGGTCCAGCAGAATTTCCAAACATTCCAGATACGTTTCGCTGTCCACCGCGGATTTAAGCCTGAGGCGGACCAGTTCTTTCAGGGAATTTTCCACCTCGATACTGAAATGCCGGAAATAGGGCTGCCGCCGCTCCTCCCGGATCAGGGCCGCAAAAAGCATGAACGCCTCGTAGTAACATTCCCGCTTTTCAAGCTCTTCGGCCAAAATGTACGTGCAATCCATCCAGTCTTCCCGCTCCAGGTAGTCCTGCATACGAAACTCCAGGCCTCCCTGGTCCCGCCATGCCGCCAGAGCCTCATCTTCCTCAAGGTGCAGAAGATCGAAAAACACGAGCTTCGCCCGGCTTGCCGGATCGTCAGGGTTTTCCCGCAGGAAATCCCGGTAGTTAAAGCCCCCGGCCTTTACAAAACGGCGGTAAGCCCGGTCGTATTCGTAACGCCGCTCATGATTAGAGAGTACCTCGTAGGCGGTAAGGAGCTTCCGCATGGCATCGGAACTACCGCTTCCAACAATGTCCGGGTGGATTCGTTTGGCCTCTTCACGGAACGCCCGCTTAATATCCTGAACGCCCGCATCGTCTTCTATGCCGAGGAGGGTATAATAATTTTCCATGAGGAAACCTACGCGCCTATCCGTTTACCCAGGATTTCCGCGTGAGGGGCGCTCAGGATGATGTCGCTCCAGTTGACCACTACCCCTTCGTGCTCCATAGCCCGCATGAGGTTGGCCATAGCCTTGCCCGTAAAGGGGCCGGTCTTTCTGAGAAAGGCGGCGCCCTTCTTCCCCACAAGACCGCTCCCGCCAGAGAGGATCTTCGAGAGGGCTTCAGGCATCTTGCCGCCAAAAAGAGAGACCGATTCGGCAACGGCCACGATGTATTCGTAACCCGGCAACCTGAAACCGTCTTCGGTCCAGGCGTCTATCACATCCGCCCGGTGTCCCATAGATTCCATCCCTTTGGCCAGGGCGGTTACGTAATCGGGTATGCCCGTCCTTTTTGCGGGGACGCTGATAATCGCTATTCTCATACCTATGCCTGCTTATAGAGTTGATCGATACTAGGTTCTTTCACTACAAGAACGGAACATTTGGCGTTCACCATGATTTCCCGGTGAGAATTGGAGATAATATCCCGGGCGCTCCGGTCCTTTTCCCAGCCCCCCAGGACTATCAAATCCGCCTTCCGCTCGTCCGCGGCCTGAAGAACCTCCGTGTATACCGCCCCCCGGCGTATATCCCGCTCAATCTTGATTCCCTTGGCCCGGGCCAGTTCATCCACAAAGGAAAGATACCGTTCCCCGTTCGCTTCCAAGCTCCGTTCATACTCCTGGCTCTCCTCCTGAATAAATATCTTACTCAGGGTAAGCTGCCGGATCGTCGCAGTATCCACCACATAGATCGCCGAAAGCCGGCTGCGGCACTGCTTTGCCATAACTATAGCGTATTTCGCGGCCATGATAGAAGCATCAGAGCCGGTTATCGCGACAACAATATGTGAAAAAACAAATTTACTCATCCCTTGCCCCCGGAAACTACATCTGGGTCAGAACGTTTTAACGCCAACTTTCCCGCAGCCCCCTTCTTTTTTAACAGCTTACTCGAAAAAAAAGCGTCTCTGTCTTTTTCTTCAAGCGCCGCCTCAATATACACCTTTGTCTCTTTCGCGATGGGAATAACCATCTTTTCCAGGGCGTTGACCCTCCTCTGGGTTTTCCTGACCTCCCGGGCCAGCCGCCATGCGATGGTCCTTACCGCCGCCAATTCAGTAAGAATCTTCAATAACTCGAAGAATTCTAACATGGTTTCATCACATTCGGCAAATGAATTCGCAGGAGAATATTTAAGTTCCATCTCAGGAAGGTGTACTTCCAGTCCGGGCAGATTCATTCCCGCCACTAAAACCCGTTTTTCTTCCAGGTCGAAATGATAGCTGATGTTCCGGAACAGCCGTTCCGCCCGCTCCCGGCCCACCACGATGAGCATACGCTTAAGCGCGGGATAGGCCGTAGCAATGCGGGCGTCCAGGTCCCGCTCCAGTATCTTGACCTGTTCCACCTTCTGCATCAATTCCATGACCAGGATTTCCCGCTTCTGTTCCAGGAGATCATAGCCTTCCTCGGCGGTAACAAGCCGTTCTTTGACCCGGAAGAGATTACTTTTAGTAGGCGCGATATGTTCGCGGGACATGAAATTCTCCTTTGGACCCGCGCAGGGCCTTTAGGCACTATGGCCGCAAAACTTGCCGGTATGCTCCCGCCTGCGCAACGTATCGAATATAATCCATTTATACTATAAAAAGAGTTTTTTAACAATATGGCGGAAAAACCGGCGCTAATTAGGGAGGGAGCCCCCGGGATTATATGCCTTGCGCTTTAAACAAAGATGGTATATGGTATAGCCAACTTCAAGGGAGGTTTTTATGGAATTCAATCACCTTGTATCTCCTTCACTCAAGGAACTCTTTATTAAAGAAATAACCGACAGCATACTCTCGGGGAAAATGGCAATCGGGGAACGGCTCCCCAATGAAAGGGAACTGGCAAAGAAGATGGGCGTCAGCCGGGCGGTGATAAACGGCGGCATGGCAGAGCTTGCGCGGTGGGGTTTTGTCAAAATTGTTCCCCGGAAAGGCGCCTTTGTGGCGAACTATAAGCTGCGGGGAAAGATTGAAACCCTGGAGGTCCTTCTCAAATATTCAGGGGGCCATTTCGATCCCCCTACCCTGGACTCCATTTATGAAGTCCGGCTCTGCGTTGAACGGCATATCACGGAACTGGCGGCAAAACGGAGAACCGAACAGGATATTATCAGCCTGCGGAACCAGATTGAAATTCTATCCGGCCTGGAGGACCTCGAAGCCCTGAGCGTGGCCACCCACGAATTCTATCACCTCCTCTCCATCGCTTCGGGGAATATCATCTACCCCCTCAACATTGAGGCCTACAAGGTCATCTACATTCCCCTGATGATCGCCGTATACAAGCGGGTTCCCAAGCAGGAAAGGATTGCCAGGTTTATCAAACTGGCGGACCTGATTGAACAGAAGGACGCTGCGCAGGCATTAGACTGCATCACCGAGATTATAGTTTCAGGCCGCCAGGTACTTTCAGCGCATTATAAGCCGGGAGAGAATTTTTAGGAATCGATAATCCCCTGTTCAACGCCAAGCCCGGTTTCTCCAACTAACGCCGGGTTAGATTATTTGAAAGGCGGTGCGCGCCCTTGACATTGCTTACAGATTCATGGATAAAATATTATTTATGCAAGTTTTAAAGGCCGCTGTCATGTTTCGGGGGGGGGGGCGCGGCCCCCCCGGGGCCCGGAGGCTGTGGCGGAGGGTTTAATGGGGGAGAGGTAGGTGGGGGGGGGGGGGGCGGGGGGGG
>JAISOQ010000203.1 GCA_031275515.1 Treponema sp.
AGGGAGAGTAAAGGTTTCCTCCGTGAATTATTGACAGAAACAGAAACGAATTCTTCATTTCCCATCTTCTTCTACTCTGTACCGACGGTAGACTTTATGTTCTACATCCGCATCCTCAAAGAAAAATAATTGAAAACCATTGGTATTCTTAATGATATTAAAACTACAAGTGTCTTCATCTTCAAAAATCATCTGCACTTGTAATATAATATCCTGGCGATCAAAAAGACCAGTCGCAGGATCTTCTTTGTAACCATCTCCTTTAAAAATAAATAAGAAACCATAATCTGTCTTCTCGTATTTTTCCACCTTTATACTGTTACCATTTATGGCAAAGGACGGTGAATTATAATATTTATAATCATCATAGGGCTCGACAAATAAATTGTCTTCGCTGTAGCCATAAGCATAAAACGTACCATACGGAAACGATACAATGCGGCGTAATTTAATTGTTGGTTGTCCAGCAAACCATGCTCCCCACGGGGTATAACCATGATCCTGGGAATATGCCGATGCTGTTACAACGATAAAAAGCAACAAGAAACTTTTTTTCATTTTTCATCTCCCTTCGTATCCGGCGGGAGGATTACCGGTTCTCCGCCAGCTCGCCTTGCCTGCAAATCAGAAACGGGATGGCTGTCTAAAAACGGTTTTTTATCGCCGAACAACTCATAGGCCGCGGGGATAACCGGATCCGAGGATTCAAAATGCAGGGCCCCTCCGGCCATAACGGAGACCGCGTATTCCTCCCAGCGGCCAAAGGATTTCTTGATCTGCGCGGCGATTTTTTTAAGCCAGTCAACGGTTTCTTTTTTCGGGTATCCAGCCCAAATGGGCAAATATCCGCGCCAGATAGCCCGCCCGCTCCAAAGTCCACGCAAGGATGGTCGCGCCGCTTTTCGCATAGGGCAGCAGCGCGGCAGACTGTGTCAAAAGTCTAGAAACAACCGCATCAAACCAGTAAAATACCGAGATGGGGGGCTGACATGGAATTCATCAGCGGAGAAAGTCGCAATCAGATAATATTACTGCCGGACAGCATAGAAGATTACGTTGAAGACAACAATTCCGTGCGAGTGATTGACGCCTATATCGACAGCCTCGATTTAGCGGCGCTGGGTTTTTCTCGTCCGCAGCCCCGCCAGACCGGACGGCCCATGTATGACCCCAAAGATTTGTTAAAACTCTATGTGTACGGGTATATGAACCGTGTCCGCTCATCCCGGCGGCTGGAAACGGAAACGAAGCGGAATCTGGAGGTCATGTGGCTTTTAGGCGTCTTATCCCCGGATCATAAAACCATTGCGGCTTTCCGGCATGAGAACGGGGCGGCGTTGAAGCAGGTGTTTCGGGATTTTGTGGGAGTATGTGTGAAGCTAGGATTATATGGGAAGGAACTGGTGGCGATAGACGGGAGCAAGTTCAAAGCGGTGAACAGCAAGGATCGCAATTTCAGTGAAGCGAAACTACGGGACCGGATAGACCGTCTTGAGACTCATATTGAGGAGTATCTGAAGGAGCTTGAGGACGAGGACGGGAAGGAAAAGACCGGGAACGAGAAGACGGTTGCGGAGATCCAGGGGATCGTCACGGAATTATCCGAGCGGAAAGAACGGTATGAAACCTACGTGGAAGAGCTTGAGCGGACCGGGGAGAGCCAAAAATCGCTAACCGATGAGGACAGCCGGTTAATGGCGGCCAATGGCAAAATGGAGGTTTGCTATAACGTGCAGACGGCGGTGGATGCCAAAAACAAGGTGGTTGTGGAATTTGAAGTCACCAACGAAGGGAACGACAAGAACCAGATCACGCCGATGGCCGAAGGGACAAAAACCGTATTGGGAATGGATGCGGTGGTGGTGGTCGCCGATACAGGATACGACAGTGTGCAGGATATTGTTGAGAGCATGACCCTGGGAATTGAGCCGCATATAGGCGGGACTGATTTTGACATCTGTGTTCCGGTAGACGAGCCGCCACCGGCCGAGGTGGTATCGCACAAAGATGGCCGGTGCGTGTACGTAACCGGGCGGAACATTGTCTTGTGTCCGATGGGAAAAACGCTGTATCCGGGATTTTACAAGAAAGCCACAGAACAAGGGGTGTTTTATAACCGGGAGGCTTGCAAGAACTGCACCTGCAAGTGTACTACGGAAGGAAGGGGGCGCCGCCATCAGGTTCCTATGACCGAGGCGGATTTCTCAAAGTCATGTAATGACGCCGACCTGTTTGTCAAACAAATGAGGATTAAGCCGGACAAAGGGATAATCAGGCAACGGAAGAGCATTGTCGAACATCCCTTTGGAACCATAAAGCGAAGTATGGATGCGGGATATTGTTTAACCCGGGGATTACGAAATGTGGCCGGGGAATTTTCCCTGACCTTTCTTGCCTACAACGTAAAGCGGGTAATCAATATTTTGGGTTGCAAAAACCTGATGGCATACCTGGCCGGGTAGTTCCCCGCAGATCGTGGATCACTAGAGAACTATGCCTGTTTCTGTAATAATCTCGGCCTCTTAAAGACTTGAAGGACAGAGTTTTGACACAGTCTCGCGGGCATATCCCCGCTCAGGGTTTCCAGCATATCGTGGTAAGCCTCCACGCTGTCCTCGTCCAATTCATGGGGCTGGCCCGCCTTCAATTTGCGGTAATCCTCGTCAAACGTCTGGGTATCGGCCCCCCAGCAAGGATTCCAGCATCTCCCGGCCCGCCTGGGCATCATCAATATCCCAGCCTTCGGGAATCGCTTCCCGCCATGCTTCTTTGCCGCCCATCAGGGCAACGGTTTCGCAGGGTTCGCCCTTCGTATTCAGCAAAAACGCGCCGATGGGCGGATATTTGGCCTTGCCGGGCGCTCCTTCGCAAACTTTTTTCGTTCTTCCTCTTCGCCGCCGTCGTCGCCAAAAGCCAAATCCATCGCCGCCGCATCATTTCGCTTTGCATTTTTACCAGGTTTTCCGGGCTTGGGTTCGCGGCATATTCCATTTGCAGCCGCTGCATTTCTTCCGCCCATTGATCTGTGGTCATCTTCATGGCTCTGTTTATCTTTCAGCCCCCGCCATAATGAGCCGCTCTACGATTTCGGTGTACCCGGCCTCGCCGGCGAATGTATGGCGCTGTGTTCCAGGTTGTCCAGGACGTTTGCGTCCGCGCCTTTTTCAATCAGCCGGGCGGCTGGGACACCTTCAACAGTACAGTTGAAACACCTTCAACAGTGCGGCTGGAACACCTTCAACAGTGCGGTTGAAACACCTTCAACAGTGCAGAGAAACCTTTGCCCCCATGCGGGGCTGCGCTTACCCGCCCTTGTATGAGGCTCACACCCGCCCAGGATCGAGGCTCGATCCTTCCCATGTGTTAGGCTCACACCCGCCCCCATAACGCCCCTCATAGGCGCGCCCGCGGCAGGCGCGGCGAGTAGGAAGCCGCCTATCCCCAAGGCCCTTATGAAGCCCCGCCCAGCCCTAAGGCAGTAAGGCACGAACCAGCCGAATACCGTCGCGGTTGTGCCGATACGATGGCCCAAAGGAGAACCGGTAGGCTGAACGCAGTATCTGGGCGTAGTTGCCCCAGCTACCGCCGCGCAGGACCCGGTCCGACCCTGAATCAGGGCCCACAGGATCAGTCTGCGTAAGCGGCTCATTATACAGATTCACCGGCAGACTATACCCCCCATACCAGTCCCAGCACCACTCCCACACGTTCCCGCTCATATCGTACAGCCCTAGCTCATTCCCTCCCTTCATCCCTACGTCATGGGTCTTGCTCCCGCTATTATCACTATACCACCCCACATCTCCCGCGTTATTACTCCCCGCATAAACGTACCCTCGGCTCTCTACGCCTCCACGAGCCGCATACTCCCATTCCGCTTCCGTGGGCAGCCGGTACCCATGGGCGCTCCGGTTCCAGCTTACCCTATCCCCGCTCCGGGTATACGCAGGGGTCAAACCCTCCTGGATACTCCGCTTGTTGCAATAGTCTATCGCATCATACCAGCTTACGTTCTCTACCGGCAGCTTCCTCCCCTTAAAGTTACTGGGATTGTTCCCCATCACCTCTCCCCATTCCTCCTGGGTTACTTCGTACTTACTCATGTAAAATCCGCTCACCCGTACCGGATGTACGGGCTGCTCATCACTGTCCTCGCTGGCGCTCCCCATCTGAAAGGTTCCCCCCTCTACCTGCACAAACCCATAACATACCTTCATTTTCTACACCTCTTTACCTTGATTTCTTGCTTTTTTACATGAACATGATAGATTAGATAACCCCTTAGGATAATTATACCCCTCCCCCCGCGAACTGTCAGGCCCCCAGGCCCCCCAGGGGCCCCCAAGGGGGTTGAATGCCCGTGAAGGGCCGTGGCAGTAAGAAAGCAGGCCGCCCCCGCCAGCGGGCTTACTGCCCCTGTAAGGCCGTGGCAGTAAGAGAACGGGTCGTCCCTTGCTTTCCGCCCGCGATGGCTCGGGTCTTTGCTGCTTTGGAACTATGCCCACGGTAGAAGTGAGAACGCGCCGCAGGCGGCAGGAACAAAGGGACGTATTGCCGTTCCCCCGCACTCCTCCGCCCCCACAACGCCCGCCGCAGGCGCGCCCGCGGCAGGCGCGCGGCAGGCGAGACCATCCTAGATCACGGTCTTTTCCTGCCAACGGCCGTGAACCCAGCGCCAGGTATAACAGGTCCCCCGGACAAGGAAATCCCCGGCCATACCAAACCATACCCCAATCGCTCCCAAACCGAAAACAAAGGCTAACCCATAGGAGAGGCTTAACCGGACCGTAAACATGGATATACTTGCGAGGATCATGCAGTACCGCGCGTCCCCTGCGGCCCGCAGGGCATTGGGCAGGGCAAAACTCAGGGGCCACGCAATGGAAGAGGAGATACAATGCACTGATAAAAATCGTTTGGTCAGATCATGGGCCTCAGGGCTGAGACTAAAGCAGCTTACCAGGGGTTCCATACCTAAAAAAATCAGGAGGTTTAAAAAGATCAGCGCTCCATAGGCTAAATACAGGAGCTTTTTGGTGTATACCTGGGCTCCTCTGTAGTCCCGGGCCCCCACGCACTGACCCACCAGGATCAGGATAGCCATACCAAAGCCCTGGCCAGGCATGTAGATAAAAGAACCGATGGCGCTGGTAACGGCGTTGGCTGCAATGGCGGGGGTGCCAAAGGTACTCACCAGCCTGGAGACCAGGAGTTTGCCGATTTGAAACAGGGAGCTTTCCAGCCCGCTGGGTACGCCTATGTTCAAAATACGGCGAATCATGGCAGTATCCATCGGCGTTTTAGAGAGCCCCCTAAGAGAAACAGGCCCGGCCCTGCGGGACATGAGCAGGGTGATCAGCGCCGCGGCAGCAACGGCCCTGCTTGCCAAGGTAGCCATAGCCGCGCCGGCAACCCCCATGCGGAACCCAAAGATAAGGAGGGCGTTTCCGCCGATGTTTAACCCGTTTACCAAGAGGGCGACCACCATGGTTACCCGGCTGTTGCCCATGCTGCGGAACAGAGAGGCCCCGGCATTATAAACAGCAAGAAAGGGATAGCCCAGCGCGCTGATCCAAAAATAGGTCTCTGCAGCGGCTACCACTTCCGGGGCAATATGCCCATAAATAAGCCTCAGGAGTACGCGATAGGAGAGGAGGGTGAGGCCCATGATGATAAGGGATACCCAGAGGCTTACATACATGAGCTGCTTGGACGCACGGCTCGCATTTTTCATATCCTTGCGGCCCAGATATTGACTGACCACCACCGAGCCGCCGGTAGCAAGGGCCCCAAACGCGATGACCAGCAACACATTGATAGCATCCACCAAGGATACCCCGGAAACAGCGGTTTCTCCCACGGCGCTTACCATCATCGTATCCGCGATTCCTATGGTAACATTGAGGACTTGCTCCACTATCAGCGGCCAGAGAAGACGAAACAGATCGGCGTTAGTCCACCGCTCTGTCAGAGGGGTTATATTCAAAAAAAGTACCTTATGTTCAATGAAACGAGGCAAGACCAGAAGCGCCGATGCAGCGCAAGGGCATGACCAAGGCCTTCACCGGAGGGCGCTTCCAGGGCCGCCTTAGGGTTCTATCCGTTTCCGGTCCCGGGGAAAAAGGCTGGCTTCTTTTACATTGCTGAGCCCCAGGATTTTCTGGGTGAGCCGCTCGCAGCCTACTGCAAAGCCGCCGTGAGGGGGACAGCCATACTGAAAGACCCGGTACCCGGCAATGGCTTCTTCTTTCAAGCCAAACTTAGGCAGCACCTCCAGGAGGGCCTTATAATCATGCTGCCTCCTGCCTCCGGTGGTGATCTCCAGCCCTCGAAACAGCGCGTCAAAACTCATGGTTCGGGTGGTATCCAAAGGGTAGGTGTAAAACGGCCGATACCGCCGGGGAAACTCATTGACAAAAACCAGATCCGTCCCCTTTTCCCGGAGGGCCCAATCGCACAGGAGCCGTTCCGCCTCAGGGTTGATATCAAAAATCCGGGCCTTTTGCTTTTTATCCCCGGAAACTGACTCGGCATTGACAATCCTTATGGCCTCTTCGTAGGGGATGACCGGGGATTGGCAGACCGCCTGGGCGTCGGGAACCTGGGTATTCCAGAGCGCCAGGTCCGGGGCGTTTTTCCGGGCTAACTCGGTGAAGATATGGGACAGGATCCCCTTTTCCAGGTCGATAAGATCCTTTTCAGACTCAATAAAGGCCATCTCCACATCCAAGGAAACATACTCGTTCACGTGCCGGGGGGTGTCGTGTTTTTCCGCCCGGTATGCCGGGGCAACCTCAAAGACCCGTTCCAGGCCGCTGGCTACCATAATCTGCTTGTAAATCTGGGGCGACTGGGCAAGATACATCTTTTTATCAAAGTACTCCACTTCAAAAAGCTCGGCCCCTCCTTCGGTGCCCCCGCGGACGAGTTTGCTGGTCTTAATCTCGGTAAAATCCTGTGCCCGGAGGTACTGGGAAAAGGCTTCGATGATGGTGGACTGCACCTTGAATATGGCCCGAATTTTGGGGTTCCGCAAGGAGAGGGCCCGATGGTCCAAGATAGCTTCAAGACCGATCTTTCCCGGATCGGCATTTACCTGATACGGGAGATCCGGAGCAGCCCGGGCAATACATTCCACCCTATGCCCCCGGAGTTCAACCCCGCCAGGGGCCTTTTCATTCAAAGCGGGAACGCCCGCGGCCTTGACAGAGGATTCCAGCGTGAGGCCGGATATATCGAAGTCCCCAGCTTCCGACAACACCACCTGCAGCATACCGGAACGATCCCGGAGAATAACAAAGGTGATGCCTCCCAGTTCCCGAATCCGGTGTACCCAGCCGAACACCTCCACGGTCTCGCCGGGCTTATCCCGGCATATTTGAGCTATATCTTTTGCGAGAACACGCATGGTTTTATCTCCATAAGACTATCCTACTGATAAGCCCAGGGAATGTAAATAAGCGGTATGATTCTCCCGGCTTGCCCGGCCTAGGCCCAGGCTGTTTAACAGGGGGGGCCGCAGGTTTAGGGGAAGCTGCGGGCAAGCCGTCCCGCCTGAGGGCAGGGAGGAGCCGCTCAAAAATTTTCTTGCATATCCTTACCAGGTGGAATACAATAAATGCACTATGGCTGGTTTTGCGGTCCCTGTTACCCTGGCTGCTTCGCCTTTTGATTTTTATTATATCCCTTCCCTGCACATCGCCGCGGTATAAAGGCTGAGGACCTTCCCGGTCCGGGAGGGCTTCCGCTTAATCCGCTCCGCTGCTTAGGGAATCTCAAAACCCCTCTGTTTTCAATAGGGCTTTTGCTCTCTATACCATATTTCTTTACAAGGAGTCTCTTATGGCAATTATCAATCCAGTAAACGAGGTTTTACACCGGATCCGGGTAAAACTCTACCCCAACTACCTCACCCATGTAGAAGGCGCGTACATCCCCCGCACGGACAACGAGGCGTCTCTTTCCATTGAGGAGGTCTGCGCCGCGCTCAAGAACCGGGGCGGCTTTACCGGCAGCTACGACGACCTGGTGGAGCATGTGAAGCAGTTTTTTGACGAGGCCGCGTACCAGCTCTGCGACGGTTTCGCGGTCAACACCGGCTACTTCTCGGTCCACCCCAACGTGGGCGGCACCTTTGATAAAGTTACCGAAGGGCATGACACGAAAAAACACCCCGTAACCTTCCGCTTCCGCACCCGAGCGCCCCTGCGCGCCCTCGCGGAGCATATCATTGTGGAGGTGGAGGGCCTTGCGGATGTTGCCGGTTATATCGACGAGTTTACGGACATCACCACCGAATCGGTGAATGACGCGCTTACCCCCGGCGGGATGTTCACCGCCGCGGGGCACAAGATAAAAATAGCCGGGGACGACCCGGAGGCGGGGGTGTATTTCGTACCCGCGGACAGCGCTGCAGCAACGGTGAAGGTTACGGGGCATCTGGCGGAGAACACCGCGTCCAAGGTAATAGGGGTGATACCGGCCCTGGACCCGGGGAAGTGGAAGGTGGAGATCAAGACGCAGTTCAGCGGGTCCGGGAGCACCATGCTGAAAAAGCCCCGGACCATAGCAAGCGCCTTTCTCCTGACCGTGCCGGAACCGGCTCCCTGATAGAGGACGAGTCAGAGGGCTGACATGGCTCGGGTCAGAGGGCTGACATGGGACGAGTCAGAGGGCTGACATGGCTCGGGTCAGAGGGCTGACATGGCTCGGGTCAGAGGGCTGACATGGGACGAGTCAGGGGGCTGACATGGGACGGGTCAGAGGGCTGACATGGCTCGGGTCAGAGGGCTGACATGGGACGAGTCAGGAAGCTGACATGGGACGAGTCAGGGGGCTGACATGGCTCGGGTCAGAAGGCTGACATGGCTCGGGTCAGAGGGCGGGTAATTAAGGGAAACAGCGCCCCTATGGGCGTTGAACATCCCGTAGGGATGTTTACATAAAGGCCGGCAGGCTTTGTACGCGGGCTCAATCTGCTCGACGAATTGAGCCATTACCTTTAGGAGGGTAAAAATGAAAAAAGTGATTTGTGTTTCTGCGGCGATACTGGCCCTTGTTTTGAACGGATGCACGTCTTTTTGGGACCGGATAAATAAGAACGCGGAAATCCTTGCCGATGAGAAGCCGCCTGAGTATGCGGTCTTCAGTCCCGATATAGCGGCGCATATCCAGCGTGATTTGGAAACCTTGATTTCCCTGTCTAACGTCCATCCTGAGTTTAACGGCTGGAGTTTGGCGTATGCCCAAACAGGTTTTGGGGCCATACAATCTGCCGTGGGGCAGATACGTTTCAATCAATATTTCTCCATGCCTTTATACGAGGGCTTTTCATCTAATGTTAATGTAAAAGGAACTGAAGACGTTACCGATGCCGAAGAAACATATAGCCGGGCGGACATATTGCTGGGAAGCGGTCTTGTCTTTCGTCATTCCATCGGAACAATCGGCCTTATGACCGGATTGCGCAGTTATATGGAAACCTATAGGTCGGATTTTTCAAATAGCGACACCGAAGAGGTTCTTGACAGCCGGCTTGGGTACTTTTACTTTTCTTTTGTTCCGCTCATCAATACCGGGAAGTTCCCCGTTATAGGCCTGTTGTTCAACGTCTATGAAGGCTTGATTGGCAGCAATGAGGGGAAGTTCGGCGACAATTTTTCGCACAAACTGGTTTCGCGCGGCATTGATCTTGGCGCTGTTTCAATAGAATCGGTAGACATCCTCTACAAGAAACAACCCTATAACGCCGCGGCCAAACTGGAAGAATACGGCGTAAAAATCAACCTGGACGCCGGGAAAATGGCGGGAGCGGCGGAAATAGGCTACCGGCGCTTTTACGATGTCCGTCTGGAAGAGGCTCTGTATGAAGACAGCCCCTACGGTATTTTTGACTGGACGATCTGGAAGATTGCCAAAGGGGGCATAGGGCTTCGCGGCAGGTTCGACAAGCTCAATTCACCTATACCGGCAATCGGTATATCCGCGCAGTTCAGTATCCTGTCGTTGTGGGCGGAAGTGGAAGGACTGAATGAACCGGATGACAACAATAGCCGCCGCTATAGCCCCTATTCCTTCGGTGTGAGACTGTTTCTCTAAATTAGCCGCAGGGACACGGAAACAGCGACCCTATGGGCGTTGCAATAAAGGCCGGCGGGGGATAAACGTAAAGGAGTTTTTGTATGAAAAGATTGATGGTTGTATTGGTTCTGTGCGCTGCCGCGGTTTGGAACATCCCGGCGCTGCAGGGGGATTTTGAAATCGAGAACGGCGTGCTGGTAAAGTACCGGGGAAGCGCGGCGGAAGTCGTTGTGCTGGACCGCGTTACCATCATTGGGGACTATGCTTTTTCCAAATGCACCGGCCTTGCCTCCATCACCCTGCCCGTAAGCCTTACCGCGATTGGGGATTGGGCTTTTGCGGACTGTTCCGGCCTTGCCTCCATAACGATACCGGACCGTGTTGCCATGATTGGCAGAGGGGCTTTTGTCAGGTGTACCGGTCTAACAGCAATTACCCTGCCTGCGGGTAGTACCTTTATTAACCGGGGACTTTTTGGCGGATGCTCCGGTCTTGAATCGATCACGATACCGGAAAACATTACCGAAATTGGTCCCGTTGCCTTTGCCAGGTGTACCAGTCTTAAATCGGTTATGCTGCCGGAAAACATCAACGCCGCGTATGGGGCTTTCAGCAGGTGCGATAGTCTGGACGAGTCCGTCCGTACATATCTGCGGGAACGGTTTGGCGAGGATGTTTTCGATAACTATGGTGAAAGTTATTGAAAGCCCTCATTGTAAAACGCGCCCGTAGGGGCGTTGAGATACAGGCGTTTATCCTTGCCATCCCGATCTTCCTCGCCCCCGCCATTGCTTGCGGGCTGGAGAATAAGGATTTTGACAAGTATGTCTCCGTGTCGGTGCAGCCCTGGGCGAACTGGGTGTTTATGTCCGGGCCCTACCTGGATTACCGCCTGAAACCTTCGGTATTTACCACTGTGGAGCTTTCGCTGGAATACAAGAAATACCTCAAACTTTTTTTTGACGTTGATATTAACGCCAACGATAATTTTGTCGGAGAACTGGCGGACAGCAAGGTCTTTACTAAAATAGCCGGTATGCTGGGCTTCAAGAATTGTATGCTCAGGGCGGCCTGGGGGCAGATAGAAGGGGAGGTGGTATGGAAGGGGCCGCTGGTTCCGGGACAACCCCAATCCGCAACCGTGTCTACGAAATACGCCGAAGTTGCGCTGCTCTACAACTGGTCCCCGCTTTTTCTGGGTATTATGTATCAAAATTATCACATACCAGTTGCGGCGGGAGGATTTTCATTTGCCTACGACGACAATATGGTTTTTAATTACTACGGGGTCTATTTCGGGACACAGACCTATAAGGCTTTTATGGAAGAGCGCCAGGGGAAAAAGAAACCCGCCTTTGGGATGTGGCTTGATTCGGCCCTTTCCATCGGCGCGGCCGTCGGCGATATCAGCGCGGAAGCGAAACGGCGGCAGAAATGGGGCGAGGTTATAGCGGAGGATATGATGAAATACGGCAACAACCCCATTACTACACACGGCGATTCGGCAGCCGCCCTGAGCGGGAACGGACAGATCATCGCCGGTGTGTTGGGCGCGGTCAACATCAGGAACCTTACCCTGGGGTTTGGGGTGGGCTATGACGGGTTTGTCCAGGGGTACTGGACCTCTAATTATACCGCCACACTGATCCGGCACGGCGGTAAAGGTTTCCTGTTCGTTTTAACGGGACCTTTGAAAACGATATGTATGGAGGAAGTACATGAACCTGTTCATTAAACCTGCGGCAGCGCTGCTGTTGCTGCTGGCGTCCTGTACCATCGTAACCATTACGGCATTGAAGGTGTATGATTCATCAAGAAACCCCGTCTACGCCTATACCGGTGGCATTAAAACCAATGAGTATCATGCGTTTGTGCTTCCGGAGGTCATGTCGTATTTTTATGAAGTAGTAACCGCGGAGGGAGAAACCTACGAGGGGGGCCCCTGCAGTAATTACGGATCCACGCAGGCCATTTTCTCGGCGGATTACGATGTATTGGAATACGGAGAGGGAGGCAGGCTGTGAAAAATGTGCGTTTGCCCCTTGCGGTCATCCTATTGTTGTTCCTGGCATCATGCAATTCCGAAGAAGCGGATTTGGATGAATACAATGACGCTCCGCCGGTAACCGTTATCATCACGGACCTGCCTTCCCCGTTCAGTCCCGGTACGGTGCTGTACATCGGAATGATGAGGGACGAGCGCTGGTCTATCCATGATGAAGACTACTACAAAGCGCAGGGGCATGCCCCGGTCGGCGTCGATAGAGCGGCGGTGTTACCCCTTCATTCTCCAACGGGCATCCCCTTCAAGGTATTGGGCTTCGGGGGGAAAGCGGATATGTTTATCCTGGATAACAACAAGACGAAGGTACCGTTATACAAAACCAGGCAGAAAATTCCTTTTGAGCTGAACATTGCCAATGTCAGCATTTCTTTTACGGAGTTTGAACCCGTACCTCAACAGGGGCAGGAAGACTAAGGATAACCCTTTACGCTGCTTTGAGGGGCGTTGTACGCGACGGGAGGGGTTTCCATTATGAAAAGATTGATGGTTGTATTGGTTCCGTGTGCTGCCGCGGTTTGGAACATCCCGGCACAGCAGGGGGATTTCGAAATCGAAACGGCATGCTGACATGGGACGAGTCAGAAGGCTGACATGGGACGAGTCAGGAAGCTGACATGGGACGGGTCAGGAAGCTGACATGGGACGGGTCAGAAGGCTGACATGGGACGAGTCAGAAGGCTGACATGGGACGAGTCAGAAGGCTGACATGGGACGAGTCAGAAGGCGGGTAATTAAGGTCCACAGCGCCCCTATGAGCGTTGTGGACCTTACCCCATCTAGTAGACAGAAAGAGAGAAGCAGATCGGTAAAGCAGAGAAAAAACGACGTGTGTACCCGAAGGAATGCAAAGCCGAGGCGGTAGCCTTGGCAGAGAAGCGGGAAAAGCCGGTTATCCAGGTCGCCCGGGATTTGGGTATCAGCGACACCGTATGGCACCGGTGGATGCAGGTTTCCCGGGAAGCGAAAGGGGTGCATGGGCGTCCGAGGGACGAGGAACTGGACGGGAAAACGCTCTGGTTAAAGTCGAAGAAACTGGTACGTGAATATGAAAACGATGAAGGATGTTTAATATTTGACGATACCATTGTTGAGAAAGCATACATGGACGAAAACGAAATAAATTGCTGGTATTATGACCACAGCAAAGGCCGGA
>JAISOQ010000307.1 GCA_031275515.1 Treponema sp.
CGATGAATGCGGCGATAGAAGCCGCCCATGCCGGGGAAGCGGGGAAAGGGTTTGCGGTAGTGGCCGACGAGATACGGAAGCTGGCGGAAAGTTCAGGAGAGCAGTCGAAGACCATATCGGCGGTACTGAAGAAGATAAAAGAATCCATCGACAAGATAACCAAATCGACGGACAACGTATTAAACAAGTTTGAGGCGATAGACCAGGGTGTACGGACCGTATCGGACCAGGAAGAGAACATCCGGAATGCTATGGAAGAACAGAATACGGGGAGCAGGCAGATACTGGAAGCCATAGGGCAGTTGAACGAGGCGACCCAGATGGTCAAGGGAGGAGCCGAAGAGATGCTGGAAGGGAGCCAGCAGGTAATAGCGGAGAGCCGGAATCTGGAGGTGGTAACCCAGGAGATCACCAACGGAATGAACGAGATGGCCAGCGGTGCGGATCAGATCAATGTGGCGGTGGACCATATCAACACCATCAGCGGGGAGAACAAGGCAAACATCGATATACTGGTCCGGGAGGTGTCCAAGTTCAAAGTGGAATAGGGAGCGGTTGTCCTATAGCTTTTAGGACGCTTGATCTTTTTTTCATTTCGCCTTAAATTATTTGAGTAAAGATTTTCAGGGCGGGGTGAGCTGAAACACTATGTCCTTTGAGTCTTTCTAAAAACTGTAGTTTTGGGAAAGACTCAAAAAACATAGTGTTTCAAAGCAATTCCCGGCCGGCGGTATAGCCCGCGAGTCCTGAGTTCGATAGGATGGGGAATCCCAAAAGATTCTGAATCCTGCGGCAGGGGATTGAACCGGTGAAATTCCGGCGCCGACGGTATAGTCCGGATGGGAGAAAGTCAAAAATCCGCGTGTATAAAAGGCGCGGCTTTTCCCGGAACATGAGCCCTTGGAGAGATTCCAAGGGCTTTTTTACGCCCCGAGAATTTTTCCCGATTCGGGTAATCGGGTGAGTCCGCCCCAAAATTAATTGACCGTGTACTAACGCGCGTGGTTTTGGGACAACCTTTTTCTAATGGAGTGTAAAATGAAGAGCAAAACAAAACCTGTTTTGAATGTGAAGGCAGGGCCGGCGGTCCTTCTTGCGGCGGCCTTGGTTCTCCTCGGGATGCCGGCGTTTGCCAGAGGAGCCCCTCAAAGCGGAAGTCCGCAGAGCGGCGGGCGGAATTCCCTGTCGGTACTGGTTTATATTACCGGGATGCTGGCGGGAAGTCCTCCCTACGAGCTTATGGCCGCCGGGGCGGAAAGTTTTGCCGCCGCCCATGAGGGAGTAACCGTAAAGGTTTACGAGGCGGGATTCAATCAGGCCGAATGGGAGGAACAGTTGAGTTCCCTTGTGGCAAGCGGCGAATACGATATTGTCCTGGGGTCCAATCCCTCGCTGCCCGAAATCTGCGCCAATGTGGGGAAAAAATTCCCCCGCCAGAAATTCATCATCACCGATGCCCGGTACGAAGGGAACCCCCAAATCAGTACCTACCTCTACAACCAATACGAACAGTCCCTGTACCTGGGCTACCTGGCGGGCCTTATCACCCTGAGCGGTATGCCCCACGCTAACCCCGCTAAACGCCTGGGCTTCATCGCCGCTCAGGAGTATCCCTTGCTTAACAACCATATTGTTCCGGGCTTCCTGGCCGGGGCAAAGCTGGTTGATCCCGAAGTTTCTTTGGACTTCCGGGTAATAGGAAACTGGTACGATGCGAACAAGGCGGCGGAACTGGCCGGAAGCATGATCGATGCCGGAACGGATGTGTTCGCCGTCATTGCCGGGGGGGCCGCTCAGGGCCTCATCAAGGCTGCCGGGGAACGGGGCGCTTATATAGTTTACCACAACACCAACGAGTACGGCGCCGCGCCGGGGGTTATCCTGGGATGCGGTCAAATGGAACAGAAAAAACTCGTGGAAGAGATTCTTTCCGATGTATTGGCCGGGAAAATTCAATACGGCGCAAGCCGTACCGTGGGAGCGGCGGAAGGTTATCTTGATTTCATCGCTGATGATCCGGGGTACGCCGAATATGTCCCCCGGGAGATACAGGAGAAGTTCAATACGTTCCTGGCCGGCATCAAGGCAGGGCAGGTGAACTATACGCTGCCCCCTCTGTGAGGCTATGGCGTTCCCGGTAGTAGAATTGCGGGGCATTTCCAAGTGTTACAGCGGCGGAAACAGCCGGCAGGTCCGCTGGGCAAACCGGAAGGTTTCTCTGGATTTGCGCAAGGGGGAGATCCTCTGTCTTGCCGGCGAAAACGGCGCGGGAAAAACTACGCTCATGAAGATCCTCTGCGGCCTGGTCCCGCCTACAGAGGGAGAAATACTGGTAAAAGGCAGGAAGGTGAACATTCATTCGCCGCTTCAGGCGAACAGGCTGGGCATAGGGATGGTACACCAACACTTCATGCTTTTTCCCGAATTCACCGTGGCGCAAAACGTGGTCATGGGGATCGAGCCGGTCCGCTGGGGCATCTTCTATGACACGGCGGCGGCTGAACAACGGGTCCGGGAGCTTATAGAAGGCCATCACTTTACCGTGAAGCCCGAAACGCCGGTGGAAGAACTTACCGTGGGAGAGATGCAGCAGGTGGAGATACTCAAGATGCTCTACCGGAATGCGGATATCCTCATCCTGGACGAACCGACGGCGGTACTGACGGATCGGGAGATAGACGCCTTTTTCCGCACTCTCAGGATTCTCGCGGAGTCCGGCAAGTCCCTGATCCTTATCACCCACCGGCTGAATGAAATCAAGCGGATTTCCAACCGGGTGGCGGTTATGCGGCAGGGGGAACTGGCGGGTCTTAGGGAAACCGGCGGCATTGATGAATTTGAAATATCCCGTCTTATGGTAGGGGCGGAAATCGCTCTGTGGACGGATAAAAGACGGCGGGGAAATCCCGGTGCAGGAGAACCGGTCATCAGGTTTGAAAATGTGACGGTGGAACGCCGGGGCCAGAAACAGCCCCTTCTTTACCGCGCCTCTTTTACCGCCCATACCGGGGAAATTCTTGCCTTCGCCGGGGTAGGGGGGAACGGACTTGGGGCGCTGGAAGCGGTTCTGGGGGGCTTGCTCCCCGTCACCTCTGGCCGGGTGTTCCTCCACGGAGAAGACGTGTCCCGCTGCAAGACCCGGGAACTTCGCAGACGGGGGCTGGCCTATGTACCGGCGGACCGGATGGGCCTGGGCGCCGCCGGGGGGGCCCGGGTCTGGGAAAATCTGCTCGTGAACCGGCGGCGGGAATTTTTTCGTCCTTTTCGTCCGGGCAGGAAAGATGCGTTAGGTTACGCAAAGGGCCTCATTGAGCGGTTCGGTATCCTGGGGGATGCGGATCAGCGCCTTGGCGTTCTTTCGGGGGGGAACATACAGAAGGTCATCCTGGCGCGGGAAATCGATCAATACCGGGATTACATCGTCTTTTCGGAGCCGGCATGGGGGCTTGATATTGCCGCAAGCCGCTATGTTTACGAACAAATAGCGGCTCTCCGGGAAAGAGGAGCCGCAGTTATCCTCATTTCTTCTAATCTGGACGAGATACTGTCCCTGGCCGGCAGGATTATTGTTTTCTACCGGGGGACTGCCGCGGCGGAGCTGCGTCCGGAAGGAGACGGCAAAAACGGGGATATAAAAAAAGAAATCGGGGCGTATATGACGGGGTTGAAACATGGGGACTGATGGAGCGGGGCCGCGCAAAGCGGCGGAACTTCCCGTTAAGCCGGGAATGCCGGTGCGGGAATTTTTCAGGAATTTTGCGGTTCAGGCGGGAGGCGTGGCGCTTATCCTTGTCATCTCGATGACCGTAATGACCCTGCTGGCCCTGTTCCTGAGCCGGGACCCTGCCAGGACCCTTGGGTTTTTCTTCCTTGGACCCCTGCGGAACGCCTACTACATAGGCAACATGATAAACGGCGCTGTCCCCCTCATCTTCGGGGGCCTGGGGGTATCCGTGGCCATGAGAGGCGGGAGCTTCAATCTGGGCGGCGAAGGGCAGATATATTCCGGCGCGTTTGTCACCCTCATCGCCTCCCTTGCCCTGACTCCCCTGGGTACGGCAGGCGCGGTTCTGGCGCTCCTTGCGGGGATGGCTTTTGCGGGCGCTGCGGCGGGGTTTTCGGGGTTCCTCAAAGAAAAGTGGGACGCCAATGAACTTATCACCACCTTTTTGGTTTCCAACGCCCTGATACTGATTACCAATTACTGTATCACCGGGCCTTTCATGGACCCGGAAACCAACCTCCAGTCTACCCGGAAGATCTCCGAATCCTGGAGGCTGCCCCATATCCTGCCGCCTTCCAATTTGAGCGCCGCCCTGTTTTTCGCCCTTGCCATTACGGTTCTGGTACATCTCTTTCTCTACCGGACCCGGACGGGATATGAAACCCGGCTCTGCGGGATTAACCCGTGGTTCGCCAAATACGGGGGAATTGATACCGGGCGCAGCACGGTCCTTGTCATGGGTATCTCCGGCGCACTCTACGGCCTGAGCGGAGGCATGATGGTTTACGGGAACTATTATGCGGTTATGAAGGAGTTTTCCTCCGGCATGGGCTGGAACGGCTTGGCGGTTGCCCTTCTTGCCCGGTCAAAACCGGCGGCGGTTATTCCGGCGGCGGTCTTCTTCGCCTGGATAGGCGCGGGCGCGCGTATGGCCATGCAGTTTTCCGACGTAACTTTTGAGCTTGCCTCTGTCGTGCAGTCGGTGATCTTCTTTCTGGTTTCAAGCGCCGTGTTACAGAACCTCTTTGCGGCGAAGGATACGGCGCGGAGGCGGGAACCGCCCCGGGGGGAGGTCCCCTGATGACGCCCCTCCCCATACTCCACAGTGCGGTAACCATTATGACGCCCCTGCTCCTGGCGGCATCCGGCGGGCTTTTCACGGAACGCGCGGGTATGCTCAATATTGCCTTAGAGGGGCTCCTTTTGACCGGGGCCTTCGCCGCCATTCTGTGCGGCCATTTTACCGGAAGCGCCGCCCTGGGCGTCCTGGCGGCTATCCTCAGCGCTCTGGCGCTGGCGGCCCTGCAAGGGATAATCACGCTGAAACTCAAGGCTAACGCTTTTATCACCGGACTTGCGGCGAACCTCTTTGCCGCCGGGATGACGGTGGTGTTATCTTATCGCATCTTCGCCACCCGCGGGGTGGTATCTCCGGGGGGCGTACCCGGCCTACGGACCTTCACTATTCCTGTTTTGGAAGGGATCCCGGCGCTGGGCGATGTCTTTTCCGGGCATACCTGGTACGTTTACGCAAGCTGGGTTCTGCTGTTCATCAGCTGGGTTGTCCTTTACAAGACGCCCTTTGGGTTCCGCCTCCGGGCCTGTGAACGCCATTCCCCGGCCCTGGTTTCTCTGGGGCTGAAACCCGGCGCATACCGGTTCGCCGCCTTCCTGATTTCGGGCTTTACCTGCGGCCTGGGCGGTTCCTTCCTCTCCCTGAACCTGGGGGTTTTTATCCCGAACATTTCCGCCGGCAAGGGATGGATTGCCCTGGTGATCATTTTCTTTGGGAACCGCAGACCCCTGGGGCTGCTTATCGCCGCCTTCGTCTTTAGCCTGGCCGAAGCCTTCTCCAACTACGCTCAGGGAGTCCTCGCCATGCCGGCGGACTTCATCTTAGCCATTCCCTATATCTTCACGCTTCTGGTCATGATCGGCGTGTCTGTCTTCACCAAACGCGGACATGATGTGCGTAAGCATTGAATTAGGATGAATGAAGCAGCCCCGCACCGTTCCTCAGCGGATCGCCGCCACGCTGTCCCTGACAACCAGGGACACAGGCAGGCGGATCAACGCCTGCTCCGGTTCCAGCGGTACTTTACGGATCAGACTGAGCGCCTGCTGTACCGCAAAATACGCCTTTTTAGATATGTCCTGATTGATAGTGGTAAGCTGAGGCCGGATCGTGAGGGCGAAAATGTTGTCGTCAAACCCCGCAACGGATATATCCCGGGGAATCTGTAAGCCCTCATCCTGGAACAGATTGACGCCCCAGGCGGCAAGGTAATCGGAAGCGAAAAAGAGGGCGGAATAATCCCGCAGCCGCTCCTTCATAAAGGTCCTGAGTATTGTACGGCGTTCCCCGGTATTGCGGCTCAAATAGATGTAATCTTCGGGGGTAAACGTCAACCCGTGGTCTTCTATAGCTTTTTTACATCCCTGCAAACGCTCGTAATCAACCCCTATGAGTTCCCGGGCGTCCGCCAGAAAGGCGATCTTTTTATGTCCCTGTTGAATCAAATATTCGGTCATTAAATAGCCGCCTGTCCAGTCTTGAAGCCCGGTATTGACAAAGTGAAATTCATCGCCGTAATAGTAGCCGTCTATAAAGACTATGGGAATCTGCAATTTCTGAGCCCGTTCCATGAATTTGCAGCAGCTGTCCAGGTTGCATCCTGTGGCTATAAGGCCCTCCACGTTCCAGGACGCGGCCATTCTCAGGCTTTCTTCCACATTACTGGAAATGTAGAGCAGCATGAAATACCCTGCTTTCCGTATCTCGTGCTCCAAATCCCCGATGATCCCACCCCAAAAAGGGTCTTGTATGGCGTTAACTTCATCCCGCCGGTCAACATTCATCACTACTCCGATGAGTTTTGAACCATAGCGCCCGAGCATTCTGCCGCTCATATTGGATACATAATCGTTTTCGCTGATAGCCCGCTGCACTCGTTCCAGGGTCTCCGGGGTCATCTTGTGGGTACGGCCCTGAAGGACATTGGAAACCGTGCTGGGGCTTACGCCTGCAATTTCCGCAATCTGCTTGATGGTGATCATGATTAATTAAAACATATATTCCGCCGGTTTGCAAACTGAGCGGGTTTGGTATAGCCCTATATACCAGGCGCGGCTGAACGGCCCAGGCGTTCATTTTCAAGGAGGAAGCCGCCGCGGTTTTCCGCATAGCCGAAGGCGCAGTTCCCGCGTCCCTGCCCGGTGTCTTCACCCTAAACGTAAACAGGGGTCAGACCCCGTCATGGGGAACCGGCGGTCAGCCCCGCTTTTTCCCTTACAAGAGAGGCCCGTATTGGCGCAATCGTTCCTTGGGAACCTGATCCTGCCGGGCTTTATGCTCATATTCTGCGGCTAAGGCCGGCTGTATACGAACCGGTATATAAAACAGGTCCGCCGCAGGTGGTGGACCTGTTTTAAAAATTTTCAGCGCAGCGGCGCTGTATTAATATTTATTTCGATATTTAAATATGCTGTCCGCCTCGTCCACCATTCTTTCATTCTTGCAATTTCATCGAACTACCGTATCCAAACGGACAGACCTCAGTTCCTTCGATGCTGCCTTTCATAACGACTATAAAGACGCTCCCGCCATCCCCCCTCGGCGCCATGTTCAAAATCATTTTTTACAACTGTGAACATTAAAACACACTTGTCCCCTTTGGGGCTCTGAGATGCCTTATCTTGGACTTCCTTTCAGGACCAGCCTATTTTACTGTTCCGGACTAATTCCCGATATACTCCTGGGGTACTTGCCTATCCCCTGTTATTTTCGTACTTCAGATTTGCCTGGAAGGTCGGAGCCATATTCCGGAGCTTGATCCAGAAAATTTACTATCACAGACATCAGGATAACGGTAAGGAGTCCGATGATAAGGC
>JAISOQ010000016.1 GCA_031275515.1 Treponema sp.
GTCTTGTCATAGCCCATCTCCGCCAGCGCGCCTTCGGCTTCGGCGAGTTCATCATAGGGCAGGGTCTTTTCCGCGTAGATAATCGAGTTCTCGTGGCCCTTGCCCAGAAGCAGAACCAAATCGCCGGGCCGCGCCAGGGAAAAGGCCTTCCTGATAGCCGCCGGGCGGTCCGGGATAAGGAAGATGTCTTCCCCTTTTTTCCGGCCCGGACATCCCGCGGCGATTTCTTCCAGGATGGTCATGGGATCCTCGCCCCGGGGGTCCTCGTCGGTAAGGACCACCAGGTCCGACCACTGCGCGGCGATACGCCCCTGTTCTGGCCGCTTGGCCGTGTCCCGTTCCCCCGCAGACCCGAAAACAGCGATGATCCGGCCCCCTGCCGCATCCAGCCTTTCCCTGAAGGGGGGGAATATGGCGCTAAAGGATGAGGGGGTATGGGCGTAATCCGCCAGGACTTCAAAAGGCTGTCCCCGGTCTATGGCCGTCATCCGTCCCCGGACAGGTTTAAGACGGGGGACCAGGGGAACCAGGTCTTCTACGAGTATGGAAAGAATGCCCGACACGGCGAGGAGGGCGGCAAGGACATTTCCCGCGTTAAAGGCCCCGGGCAGCCGGTCCGTGATGTCTATCATCCCGCCGGATGTTCCGGCCTTTCGGACCCGATAACGGTTTCCTTTGGGGCCGCTTTCTATTGACACCGCTGAAAGATCCGCCGTTCCTCCTGCGGAGCTGTAGGTGTAGGTCCGCATTTTTGTTACCCCGGCAAAGCAGGGGGCGCTCCGGTCATCGGTGTTTACCACGCCGAAAGAGGGAATGTCCCGGTTATTGCCGTCCCCCGGACCTTTGAAATGGGAAAAGGCGTCCAAAGCCCTGAACAGGTTGGCCTTGTCTTGGCGGTACTGTTCCCAGGAACCGTGGAATTCCAGATGTTCGTGGGTCACGTTGGTCATGACCGCCGCATCAAAAGCCACATCCCCCAGGCGGTTGGTCCGGGGGGACAGGCCGTGGGAGCTGGACTCCAGAACCGCGAATTCCGCCCCCTTATCCCGCATAGCCGCCAAAAGCCGGTGTATGGCCGTAGCTTCGGGGGTGGTCTGATGTTCGGGGTTCCACTGTTCCTCTCCGCCGTCTGAATACTTGACCGTGGAGATGAACCCCGCCTTCCTGCCCAGCAGGGTGAGGAGCTGATAGATAAGGTACACGGTGGTGCTTTTTCCCTCCGTACCGGTTACCCCGATTACCGCCAAATGCCGGGAAGGGTGGCCATAGAAGGCGTCCGCCACCGGGGACATGGCAAACCGGGAATCCTTTACCCTGATGTAGACCGCCCCTTCCCGGTATTCCGCCAGGGGTTCCTGATGGACGATGACCGCCGCGCCGGCGGCAAGAGCGGCGGGAATAAAGCCGTGGCCGTCCACGTGGAGCCCCGGCAGGGCGAAGTACAGAGAACCGGGTTTTACCTTCCGGGAATCGTACTCCAGGCCCGTCACCGCCGGGTCAAGGGAGAAGCCGCCGGGAAAACCCCGTGAAGCCGCGCCGGCGGTTTCGACATACCCCGCCCTTCCGGCGGTTTCGGGGGTGAAAAAAGATGAAAGCAGCCTTTCCATGTTATTCTCCGAAAACCGTGGCGGTAAAGGTGGAAAGCGCAGCCCCCAGCTGGTCATAGGAATGGGGAGGAAGGCCCGCTTTGACGCAGATGTACTCCAGGTACTCATCAAGGTCCCAGCCCTGTTCCACCGGGACCTGGGGGAGCAATACTCCGGATCTTCCCCGGTAAACCAGGTAGAGGCCGTGAATCCCCACCTTGACCTGCCGGGGATCGGCGCAGGGCTCCATGGGGGAGAGGACGGAAATCTCGATGCGGCAGACATCCAGTTCGTCCCTGGCAAGGGGAGGAAACCGGGGGTCCCGAAAGGCGGCTTCCGCCGCCATAGTCCTGACCGTTTTCTCTAGCGGCTCGGGCGATGTCATGCGGCCTATACAGCCCCGAAGCTGTCCTTTCTTGTGCAGGGTGACGAAGGCTCCGCAGGGCTGCGTCAGGGCCGAAACGCCGGACCTGACGGCTTCTTCCGTTTCCCCTCTCCGGTTATACACAGGAGGCCGCCTTTCCAGGACAGCGGCGATAGCTTCCCGGGCGTCCTTTAGCAAGACTTCCCGTTCTTCCTCACTTATGATAAAATTCATATTTCTCATTATAAACCCTCTTTTAAAAATGAAACAATGGCGGTTTGTGTACGAATTGTATCTGGTGCGCGGCAGGGAGTGATATGAAAGACCCGGTTGAGTATACACAGTCGAACCGGCAAAGAGGTTGGGGGACCTTTATGGCCGCGGTCCGTTATTCTTTCCCGGTATTTCTGGGGTACATGGCCATAGGCATAGCCTTTGGCCTCCTCCTGGTGGATGCGGGGTATCCCTGGTGGCTGGCTCCCATTATGGGGGTACTCATGTACGCCGGGGCCGGCCAATACCTTGCGGTGGGCCTCTTTGCCTCTGGAGCAGGGCTGGCCGAGGCGGCGCTGCTCCAGTTCATCATCAACGCCCGCCACATGGCCTACGGCATTACCCTGGGGAGGCGCATCAACGCTTCAGGTCCCTTTAAGTTCTACCTTATCTATGCCCTTACGGATGAGACCTTCGCCCTCCTTTCGTCCCTGCCCGAAGGCGGCGGCCCGGGGGAAACCGGCAGCCGGCCTTCCTTTATGTTTATGGTAGCGGCCCTGGATCACTGCTACTGGGTTTCAGGATCCATCATCGGCGCTGTTGCCGGAACCCTTATTCCCTTCAACATGGAAGGCATAAGTTTCGCCCTGACCGCCCTCTTTATCGTCCTCATGATAGAACAGATACTCCGTGTCAGGCGGCCAGCTCCTTTCGTTATTTCCGCCCTTGCCGCAGCCCTGGCGTCCTTTTTGCTGCCCTCCCGGTTCTCCCTCCTTACGGCCCTGGTTTTCTCCCTGGCCCTGGTCCATCTGTTCGCCGGAGGAGAGTCCTGATGCTCAGTGTACCTGAGGCGTTTCTTATGGCTCTGGCTATGGGCGTGGTAGTGCTTTTCTGCCGCGCCTTCCCCTTCCTGTTTTTCCGGGATAAGGGGCGGGACAACGGAAAGCCTGTTCCTG
>JAISOQ010000090.1 GCA_031275515.1 Treponema sp.
GCAGAGCCGTAACCCCAAATATCGTCTCCATGTTACTCCGCCCCCGCTGCTCCTTCATCCTCCGCTGGTAATCCAGCATCGACCGGCGCTGAAAGAAGAAGCGGACTGAAGTCCGACGCCGAAGGCGCTTTTCACGAAATCCGCTGTCTGGCAGCGTTCATTATGTCCGGGCCGCCGCTTGTTCACTATCTGCCCGCACATCCCCCCCAATTTTTCAATCAATTTCTTGAATAATTCCCTGCTCATGCTTCCATGATACCATAAAATTTTGATACTTTGAATTACTGGCTATTTCACGTACACTTCGGACTTTAGCCCGCAACATCCTGAAAGCTGTCCGAATGCCATCTGTTTGAAGAAATCAAAGGTTGAGAGGGTTCTCATTCCCTTGTCCGTCTGGCGCTTCTTTACAGACTTTTCAAAATCGGATCTGCTCAGGTGTCTTAACAAACTGGCTAATACTGTGCTAAACGCGGACTAAAGTCCGATGTCATAGCTTGTATCTCTTTATTTCCATGTGCCAGGTTTAAAACCACCGTCTTTAGGCGGTCAGCTGCATGACAATAGACAAGGTCTAATTTTATCACGGGGAGATGATACACAGCGGAGTATACGGGAGATAGTTATAGGATAGTTGATGGGAAACAGCATATTGCAGGGACAGCAAACCATTGAAAAACAGTGAAGGAACAAGGAAGCAAGGAGGGTGAAATAGGAAACCTGGAGGTGATAGGGGAGGGGAATAATGAAGAAGGAACGGCGCAGGACGAGTTTCAGTTGCAAGCTTTAGATTGCTTTAGCAAAAAGTCTTTTTAGGAGGCTTTAGCCTCAAAGCGGCTTTCAGCCGCTACAAAACCCACCGCCTTTAGGCGGTGGTTGTTTAGTCTAACTGGTATAAATGTTTTGTCAATGTCTTGTTTTTAGCGCCGCCAAGGATGGCATTTAGCGTTTTTCCCCTGCCATGCGGCGGTTCTTGAGAACTATCTACGGAAAATAGAGGGTTATTTATTTCAATCCTGCCGGAAAACTAAAGGCGATAGTAAAAGAGTTGCCAGGATGAAAACAGTGATTGTTATGAATTTGAAAAAAACACGTGTACGCCGGGACATTGAAAGAATAGTCATAAATTATTTTCTTATGGGAAAAATATCTGAAGATCAATCCATTTGAGGAGCTTCCAACCTATGTAGGCTTATAGTCCCGCGCCACCTTCGCGTGTTTTTTTCCAGGACAAAACCAGACGATGGTCCTGGGCTGTTTTCTTACCCTTCATACCGATTATTGCAACGTGACACTGAAAGTGACATTTTTGGTACAGAGCCGGGAGAATAAACCAATAAAAAAATGATGTAACAGCATAAATACCCCTTAGCTCCAGGACATGCTTCAAATATTTTCCCCTACTCGACGTTCCTTAACTGTTCCCGTATGTTTTCCAGCGCGTCTTTCATGTCCACCACCGCGCGGCTTACCTCCAGGTTCGGCGTCTTGGAACCTATGGTGTTGATTTCCCGGTTGATCTCCTGGCAGAGAAAATCGAGCTTTTTCCCCGGACTCCCGTTCCGTTTGGCTTCGGCCCTGAATTCGGCCAGATGGGATGAAAGCCGGGAGATTTCTTCGGCAATAGTGTACTTCACCAGGAGGGCCGCCGTCTCGGTGAGGATACGGTTCTCGTCAACCGCGTCCCCCAACACCTCGGTAAAGCGGCTCCGCAGGTTCTCCCGGAAAGCCGCTTCCATAGCCGGCACATAGTTCGAGACGGTTTCCGTCAGGGATTCCAGACGGGCGATGTAGGAGAGGATGTCCGCCTCGGTGTGGTTCCCTTCCCGTATGCGTTCAGCTTCAAACTGATCCGCCGCGGTTTGCAGCACCGGTTCTATGATCCGGCGGTACCGCTCGTCGTCCCGGTTTTTTTCAACATCCAGTATCCCTTCCATGCCCAGGAGCGCCGCCAGGGAAGGCTGTTCTTCAATACGGAACTCCCCGGCCAAAACCACAAAGGCCTCCCTGTAGGCGCGGACGGCCTCCCGGTTTACGGAAATCGAGACCGGGACGTTGTGTTCCTTGAGCCTGACGTTGACCTCGATCTTTCCCCGATTAAACCTGCCGGCCAGGTATTCCCGTATTCCCGGCTCCAGGGCGGAAAGAAAGGCCGGCAGGGCGACGGGTATTTCCAGGAACCGGTTGTTGTAGCCCTTGAGTTCCACCGAGAGGGATATGTTTTCGTCCTGCCGGACGGCGTATGCGTACCCTGTCATGCTTTTCATTGAAACCTCCCGGCGCTTTTGTCCCGGTAGTAATCCGCCAAAAGCCGCCCTAATTTCCAGTTGTCCCCGGCCCCCATAGTAAGGAAGAGGTCTCCGGGACGGAGGGTCTTTTTCAGCGTTTCCGCCGCCTCCAGGGGTTCCCCGGTATAATAAACCTGGTCCCGCACGGCTTGAGTCTTTTCAAACAGCGTCTTTCCCGTAACGCCGCCGCCGTACTCTTCCCGGGCGGACCCGTAGATCTTATGAAGAAAGAGAATGTCCGCCGCGTTGAAGGAAGCGGCAAAGTCATCCAGCAGGGCGGCGGTTCTGGTGTAGGTGTGGGACATGAAGCTCAGGACTATCCTTCTTTGGGGGTAGAATTCCCTCAGCCCCTCCAGGGTCGTCTTTATCGCCGTGGGGTGATGCCCGTAATCGTCCATGAAAAGGATGCCTCCGTAATCGCCCAGGATCTCGGACCGCCGCTTGCTCCCCCGGAAGTCTTCCAGGGCCCGGCGGGCGTTTTCCCGCCGTTCTTCCGTCCAGCCCCCTTCCCCGAATTCGGCCCTGACCAGGGAATCGGTCAGGGCCAGGGCCGCCGCCGCGTTCAGGGCGTTGTGGCGGCCCGGGACCCTTAAAGCGAGTTCCGCCGGAAAGGATGACTCATCGGAAGGCGGACAGAACGTTTTACCCGGCGTATCTCCGCCGTCCCCTGTCCGGCCTGATGGTTCATCCGGCGATCCCCGGAGGCGTACCGTCATGCGTTCCCCCGAAACCCGGCAGCCTGTTATGCCGAAGGGACCCGGCGCGGTAAACCCGTAGGGGACGAGGCGTATCCCCCGGCCTGTCCGGGCGGCCTCCTCCGCCACCTCTTTCGCGCCGGGATTGTCCGCGCAGAAGAAGAGTTCCCCGCCGGGAGGGAGTTTGGCGGCGTATTCCAGAAAAGCGTCCCGGATTGCCTGATACGTGGGGAAACAGTCCTGATGATCGCTTTCCACGCTGGTAAGGACGATGCGCCGGGGATGGAAGGCAAGGAAATGCCGGCGGTACTCGCAGGTTTCGGCGACAAAGTAGGTATCCCCCAGATTAAGGGTAGACCTGCCCCCGAAGCCGCTTACGGCGCTCCCGGCAAGGACCCTTGCAGGAAGGCCCGCTCCCCTGATGAGGGCGCCGGCCATAGCGGTAGTGGTGGTTTTCCCGTGGACCCCCGCTATGCCCGAGGCGTCAAAGCCCGCGGAATAAGCGCCCAGGGCGTCGGGGTATTTCAGCAGGGGGATCCCCAGGTCACGGGCTTTACGGAGTTCCGGGTTTGTCTCCGGCGAATAGGCTGCGGAATAGATCACCAGGTCCGTTTCCGGGCATATATGGGAGGGGTCAAAGGATTCGTAATAAGGTATGCCCAGTTCCCTGAGTATGCCGTCGGTGTAAAAAACTTCCTTCCCGTCGGATCCTGAGACCCGGACGCCGGAATTATGCAGCAATTCGGCCAGGGCGCAGGTTCCCGTTCCCTTAATGCCCACAAAATAGATGGCCCGTCCCGGCTGCATGGCTTGTGCCGTTTCCATATCCTCATGGTACCCTGCCGGGTATCCTTTTAACAAGATCAGGAATCAGGGGGTCTGCATTTGCTTTTGAATCCTTTAGAAAAGCCCCAGGGAAGGGACTTCGCGGATTATACGGATTTCAATCCTAAAACCCTTAGATGCAGCGGCAAATCTGGAAAATAATCCAGTATACATTCGTTCGCTTGTGAATTCCCCCGTTGTTGATACCTTCCAGGCCCGAGGTAAAAAAACTAACAAAAAATAAAATTTAACAAAAATTTGAATTGACATCTTCTCTTATTCCTGATAACATTTCATAATGTTTTATTTAAGAAGCAGCGGCTGGTTGCTGTGATTATTAGACCGTTGGTTTGGTTGTCATGGAAAGTCTATAAAGTTTGAGAGAAAGGGTAAAGGAGTGTCCGTTATTTCTTATAAACCTCATTTGGGGGCGGGGGCGGCGCCGCGCCCGCCGGGGG
>JAISOQ010000195.1 GCA_031275515.1 Treponema sp.
TTATTTATAACCGGCAGAAGTTTACCTTGACGGCAGGGTATAAATTTGGGTTCCTTAACCGTCCGGATCGGCGAAAGACCCAGGAGGCTGCGGCGGGTAATGAGCCTGACTAGACGTTGCGCGGCCCCATACAGAGGAATTAACCGGCAGATGCAGAAGGGTGATAACGGGGGATGTCTTCCGCGCTGTGCTGTTTTTAGCCTTTTTGCTGGATTTTTTGAAAATATATTCGGATGTCAGGCCGGCAATGGTGGATTTTTTATCTTATCGAAGCATTACATAGCTTTATGAAAAGACCTTTTATTATAATGCCTATTGACGTTGTGTATCCTTTCTTTTGCAGCGCCGTTGTCAGCGTGTGGTTGTGTGTTTTTTCGGTTTTTCCATATTTTGAGGCTCGAACAGGAATATCTTTCCGCAGACTCGCCGCCGGTAAGGCAGTTCATTCCGGGAATGAGATCCCCTGGAACGTTATCCGGGTTCCGGTTTCGGTTTCGGAGCTTCCGGGTCCCGTATTTAACCATCACTTTGAAGAGCAGGAAGACGCCATTATGACCGCTTACCGGGACGAAACCCGGCAAGAATGGGTGATAACTTTTTTCGCCGAGGTCGTCAAGCTCACCGAATATCTGCCCGGAAGCGATACGGAGGAAATGGCGGCGGCTATTCTGGCCAATGCGGCGGCCTTTAACATTTCCCCAAGTCTGGCCTTTGCCCTTTGCTGGACGGAAAGCCGGTTCAATCCCCAGGCGGTTAACAAGGCTAACACGGACGGCAGCATAGATCGGGGGCTTTTCCAGCTTAATAACCGCAGTTTCCCCAAATTGAAAGAAGCGGATTTCTTCAACCCCTCGGTTAACGCCTATTACGGGATGGCCCATTTGCGCTGGTGTCTGGATACCGGGGGTTCCATGGTGGCCGGTCTTGCCATGTACAATGCGGGGACCGGCAGGGTAAAGGCCGAAGGCGCCCCCAAGCGCACTCTGGACTACGTTTCTTACATTTTGGATTTCCAAAAAAAAATAGAAGACGCCTTTACAGCCCATCCTGTCCCCCCGCCTGTTCCTCAAGAACTGGTTTTGGAACCTGCGGCGGCCCCTGAGATCCCTGAGCCGGACACTGCCGAACCCTATTTCAGGAAACCCCGGCTCACCCTTCTTACCCCTATTGCGGGAAGATTCTAAACGCCCATGATAATTTCCGCTTCCCCTTCGTAACTTTCGTTTTGTATAAAGAGGCGCTGTTCTTCCGGTTTGTAATAGGCCTTGAGGCCCCTGGGACAGGAGTCCTCGGGAAAGGTCCAGAGAGAAGGCGCCGGGGTTGATGCGAAACATCCGGCGGGGATGAATATCTCTGTGGGGGCGGGAATACGGGGATCGGCCCGGAACCGGTAGCGGAAAAGCCTTTTTTTCCGGTCCCAACTGAGGGCAAGGGGGACGCCTGCGGTAGCCATAGGGTAAGGGCGGAGCCAGCCCCCCATAGCCCGGCCCTGGCCCTTAGAAAAAATCGACAGGTCCTCTCCATTCCAGCCGTCTCCCCATTCGCTGGTGTTGTCTGCGGTGTAATTCCAGATTGTGGAACCCAGAAGATGGGCGTCTATCCCATCGTAATACATGGACAGGGCTTCTTCGTGGAGGCGATAATCTCCGGTTTTATAGGCTTTTTTTCCGTTCATGTCAAAGGGAAGGCCGAATTCCCCCAGGAGGCAGGGCATGTCCCCCATGCGCTCCCCGGTCCAGGCGACTCCCTTCCCTATGGCCCGGGCGAACAGGGCCGCCACGTTTTTCCGGCCAAAAACAGGCTTGGCGGTCTCTGGGATGACGTTAAGCCAAGGCCGGAAAGACTTGGTGAAAAGGGTAAGGCCGTCGTACCAATGAAAGGCGTTCACGACGCCGCCGGGACTGCCCCCGGGCCAGGCGGGATGTCCCCCTGCGGGGGTCCCCTCGATGAAGATCAGGGCGCCCGGGTTGACCTCCCTCATACGGTCAATGAAACGCCTCATGAAGGGGACCAGGAAATCGCTGGTAAACCGGGCCGCCCTGCCGTTTACCGCGGCGAAATGATCTTTCCGTAAGAGCCGGGGGACGCCTCCCTCGCCGGTCCAGACCCCGGCCCGCTTCCAGGGACACTCGTAACCTTCCCTGAAAATAGAAAGCCCCTCCGGATTGAGGAGGCGCTTTCCGATCCTGCGCACGCCCCGGAGACCGGTGGAGTAGACCGGGCTTTCACGGGCGTACCCGGAAGCGGCGGCCATAGCGTCCAGGGGATAGGGGACAGCCCCCTGGTAGACCATCACGTTTTCCATTTTTTCCAGGTCCCGGTACCCTATGAAGCCGGGATTCGGCTCGTTCATGGTCCCCCAGCCCACAAGGGCCTTACAGTTCTTAAGCCGCCTAAAGCAGTGCCGCATACAGGCCAAGTACCGCTCCTGAAGCCAATCCTGGGCGCTTTCCCCATCTATCCTGGTTTCCGGGGCGTAGGTATTTCCGGCGAAAAAGAGGGTGAACATGGTGGCGGCGGCGTACCGGCTGTAGTTGGCGGGCCAGATCATGCGGGGGTAAGGCGCTCCTTTGTTCAGCCCGCTGTAACCCTGATGGGTCAGGGCGGCCCCCGCAGCGTCCAGGCGTTCCGTATCAATGCCGAGTTTCTCCAAAGTCCAGGCAGGGGCGCCGTCGCCTCCGGTCCAGCGGCTCCATACATCCTGATGGGGATCGATGAACAGGGATATCCCCTTTTCTTCCGCGATAAGGAGGAGCTTCCTGAGGTAGGCCAGGTAAGCTTCGTCGTAGATGCCCGGCCCTTCATGCTCCAGGGCTTCCCAGGTGACGATAAACCGCAGGAAGGTGAACCCCCAGCGTTTCAGCCGCTCAAAGTGAGCCTCCGCATCTTCAATCGGGAAGGGACGGCCCACAAAAGAGACCCCTGCCGGGGACGAAAGGGAACCCTCCAGGCGGGTCCCGCCGGGAGGAACAACGGGTACCTTGGAACTTCCCCCCAGGTTGCAGCCCCGCAGAATTAGAACCCTGCCCAAATCATCGGTTATGTATCGTCCTGAAACCCGCATAAGCAGCTCCTTAAACAGTATTCGTCAGGGTTTTGTATTTGGGTAAAGATACCCTGTTATTTCCCGGCAAACCGGTATTTGCTACTATCATAAGTTCGTTTTTTTTAATATAATAGTTTCTGATTATTGATCTTTTTAACCTTTGCTGCATAGAGAGGAAAATGTAAGCTGTTATCGTACAATAGCTTATGAGTTATTCGATATGTACCTAACTACGGTGAAAAAGTTAATAATCATCACACAAGAGTCTGTCCCAAAACCCTGCGCATTAGCGCACAGTCAATTAGTTTTGGGACAGACTTATATGGAAGGGTGATCCTTAAGACTTTAAGGGAATAAATTTTTTAGAAAGGGACAAAGCCATGAAACGTATTTTTTTAGCTGGTTTATTAATGTTTATTGCGATGACCGTCTTTGGCGCTTCTCAGGAAATGGAATTTTATCAGCAGCTGTACAACATCGCTCCTGCGGCGGCGGAGAAGTATGCGGTATTCCAGGAGGCGCAAAATGCGGGATTGTCTGACGCCATGGACTTTTATGCCTGGGTTTTGGAACGCGTTGTGCTGGAATATCCCAATGTCAAGGGAAACCAGAATATCGAGGCCGCCAATGAGAGTATGAAGACCCTGGCAAAGCTCTTGGGGGAAGCCAAGCATCTGCCCTCCGCAGGATACCTCTGGCGGGCCGAAACCGTCTTTGTTAATCCCATTGTCAAGGCGGAGATCCTCGTCGCCCTGGGAAAGATGCAGGCTGTCGATTTTCTGCCTCAGGTTATTCAGACGCTGAAGGACCTGAATGAAGGAAGGGTTTCCAAAAACAGCCAGGACCGGGAACGGATTGCCTTTGGCGCCATCGTCTCCCTGGAGAATTACGGCGACATCCGGGGCTATTTACCGGTGTATCTTGCCTCTATTGGATGGTATTCTGACACGATAAAACGCCAGGCGGCGGCAAGCCTGCCGAAAATTTCGGAAAATCCTGTAGAACCCTTGACGGAACTCATTAAGAGCCCTTCTTATCCCTACAATACTAAATATGAAGCCCTCCAGACGATAGAGAATTCCTCAGCTTCCGCTGACGTTAAGTCGGAATTCGCGGTTACCGCCTATACAGAAGCGTGGAAAGCTTCTACTGTAAGTCGTACCCAGCAAATGGACCTGGTGAGAATCCGCAAGCTTTGTATTTCCATGATAAACCGGTATAAAACCGGGAATAGCCAGGTATACCCTCTTTTGGAACGTTCGTATACGGAAGGAACCGAAGAGGAAGAAAGGTTCGGCGCTGTATCTGCGCTGGCGTCCCTGGCAAGTGAAGATTCCATTCGGCTTCTGTCGGCTTTTGTGAAGGATATCAATGAAAAACTCCGGGAGGGCACCCTGCGGCAAAAGGACGAACGCATGATCCGGGCGCTTATTGCCGCCCTGGGCCAGACCGGCCGTTCCGAAGTAGTGTCTGTCCTGGTTTCCATTCAAAGCGTTGACTGGCCGACTGCGGTCAAACGTTTAGCCGCCCAAGAGATAGAGAAGTTACAGTAACGCAGCACCCGCCCTCTATCCGTCCGCACGGATAGAGGCGTTTTAAAAAAAAGGAATAATCTACTAATCTTTTCACAGACATCATTGTATGCTTTTCACTACAGTTAAGTGCTGAAAAGATTAGCAAAAAATGGGGGCGTCGGCTTACTCGGCGAGAACCCGCAGAATATCGTCCGCTGAAGAGCTGGCGAGAATTTCCGCCCGTTTTTCGGAACTTTTGAAAAGCAGGCTGATTTCCGCGAGGAATTGCAGGTGGGGCCCGGTCTTTTCAAGCGGGGAAAGGGTCATAATGAATATCCTGCACGGCTCATGGTCCAGGGAATCAAAATCAATAGGGGTATCGGAAATACCGATACATGCTACAAGATCATGGATGGTAGCGCTTTTCCCGTGGGGAATTGCGATGCCATGCTTCATCCCGGTGGACATCTTCTGTTCCCGGTCCATTACCGCCTGGTAGGCAGCTGTGCGATCCTGTATTTTTTTTGCTGAAACCAACACATCCAGGAGTTCATTAATGATCTCTTCCTTGGTGGATCCCTTCAAATGAAGGTTAATCGTATCTTTCGTTAGTACTGTTTTAAGGTTCATAATGAGATTTTAAAACTCAATGGTTGAAAAGTCAAGGTTTTGTTATGATTTTTACGCCTTAACTGACACTATCCCGGGGGTTCCTAATCCCGCGGGACCGGGCCCGGGGGAGTTTATTTTTTTTCCTGATAGGATATACTTAGTTATTCATTCTGGCGGAGGAACGATTATGTCTATGCATATTGCCGCAATGCCTGGAGAAATCGCTGAAGTTGTACTGCTTCCCGGCGATCCTTTGCGGGCTAAATTCGTAGCGGATACCTATCTGGAAAACCCTGTGAAGTACAATGACATACGGAATATCTTTGGCTATACCGGAACCTACAAGGGTAAACGGGTTTCTGTCCAAGGGACCGGTATGGGAATTCCTTCCGTTTCTATCTATGTTAATGAGCTGTTTCGGGACTATGGCGTAAGACGGGCTCTCCGTATCGGGACTGCGGGTTCCATCAGGGTGGATGTAAAGCTTAGGGACCTGGTGATCGCCATGTCCGCCTGTACAGACTCCGGGGCCAACAAGATACGTTTCGGCGGCAGAGACTACGCGCCTACCGCTTCTTTCAGCCTCCTTAAAACCGCCTACGATACCGCCTGCGCCTTGGGATTTAAACCGGCGGTCGGTCCTGTCGTTTCTTCGGACATGTTTTACACTGAAGACCCCGACGAATGGAAACTCTGGGCCCAATTCGGCTGTATTGCCGTGGAAATGGAATGCGCTGAACTCTACACCCTGGCCGCAAAATATGGACGCGAGGCGCTCACCCTTCTTACCGTCTCCGACAGTTTAGTGACCCATGAGGTTACTTCCGCTGAAGAACGGCAACAGACCTTTCTCCAGATGATGGAGGTGGCCTTAGAGACCGCGATATCATAAGGCCCGCAGGGTAATCCCGGCCATAGTCCGGCGGGCTCTTCTGTCCCGAATACGCTACGGCTCAAAATAAATTGCCCTTTACCCTGGCCGAATGATCCTGGTACGCTTGCGCATATCCTAAATCACCCAATCCCAGAATTCGTTCTGATGCAATTCCTCGTGGGCAGGAGGGGAATGTCCATCTGACTTGAACTGGAGTTCCGGGTTTTTGATGCTGACCCTGGTTTTTTCGGGCACTGACTTGGTAACAAAGGCGTTGCTGCCGATGACCACCCCTTCGCCTATGACGGTATTGCCGCCGAGGATGGAAGCTCCTGAATAAATCGTAACATGATTCTCTATGGTGGGATGCCGCTTGACCCCTTTAAGGTTCTGGCCGCCCCGGGTGGAAAGCCCCCCCAGGGTAACCCCCTGGTAGATCTTCACATAATTCCCGATGATCGTCGTTTCGCCTATGACAATGCCCGTACCGTGGTCGATAAAAAAATGATGCCCAATGACCGCGCCGGGATGTATGTCGATGCCGGTGATGTTGTGGGCATATTCGCTCATGATCCGGGGAATAAGGGGAACTTCCATTTCGTAGAGGACGTGGGCCAGGCGGTAAACCATAATCGCGAAGATCCCCGGATAGGATAAGATGATCTCGTCCAGATTGGCTGCCGCAGGATCGCCGTCAAAGGTGGCGGAAACATCCTGGGCCATATATTCCCGCACATCCGGCAGGCGGACCAAAAACCGGAAGGCAATATCCGCCGCCTTTTCTTCAATCACTTCCTTTTCAAGACCGCTGCAACAGGGGCTGTAGTGAAGCGCCCTGCCGATCTCTTTGGAAAGGAAATGGAGCGCTTCTTCAAGAACATCCCCCGCATGGTATTCCAGGGACGAGAAGGAGATATTTTTCTTGCCGAAATAGCCGGGAAAGACCAAGTGCCGCAGTTTTTCCAGAATATCCATAATGCGTTCCCGATTCAGCAAATGGACCGAATCGATTTTAATGATCTCCGCATGTTCTTCGTAACTTTTGATGAGGATATCAGTAAGGTAGTGTAACTGCGTTTTTAGCTTTTTTTCCATTGTTCGATCTCCCCGGGGCCCGCATCGGCCCCGGCCTTAGAAATTAGATTTGTATGGACATCGCCTTCCACCTGCCCTGCCGCAAGAATCGTATTCCCCTCCTCGTACAAAAAACTATCCGGCGATTTCCTTGAGGGCGGCGGCCAGTTGGTCGATTTCCCCAAAGGTATTGTAAAAAGCAAGGGATGGCCGGACGGTTCCTTCAAGGCCAAAGAAGCGAAGCACCGGCTGGGCGCAGTGGTGTCCGGCCCGGACAGCGATGCCTTTGGCGTTGAGGAACTTTCCTACTTCCTCGTTGTCCCGGCCTGGAAGCACAAAGGAGAGGACGCTGGCCTTCTGCGCCGCAGTCCCCACCAGGCGAAGGCCCGGAACTTTTGCCAGCTCCTGTATGCCGTATTGGAGCAGTTCGTGTTCCCAGGCGGCGATGTTTTCTATGCCCAGGGCCGATACATAGTCCAGCGCCGCCCCTAGCCCCACGGCGTCGGCGATGTTCCCGGTGCCGGCCTCAAATTTGGCCGGGGCCTTTTGGTACAGGGTGCGTTCAAAAGTAACGTCGGCAATCATGTTGCCCCCGCCCTGCCAGGGCCGGGCCGCTTCCAGGAGTACGCTTTTGCCGTAGAGCGCCCCTATCCCCGTGGGGCCGAAGATCTTATGCCCCGAAAAGACAAAGAAATCCGCATCCAGGGCGCTGATATTGACCGGCAGGTGGGAGACCGATTGGGCGCCGTCAATAAGCGCCGGAACCCCCTGACTATGGGCGATCTGGATCATCTCCGCCACGGGCGCTATAGTCCCCAGAGCGTTGGAGACATGGGCAAGCGAGACAAAGCGGGTGCGCCGTGAAAAGAGCTTTGCATATTCCGGCAGGATGATCTGCCCCCTCTGATCGATGGGGGCAACCCTGATAAAGGCGCCGGTCTCTGCGGCAATGAGCTGCCAGGGGACGATGTTGGCGTGGTGCTCCAATAAGGTCAGGATGATCTCGTCCCCCGGACGGAGAAGAGGTTTCACATAAGCCTGAGCGACCAGGTTGATGCCCTCGGTGGTCCCCCGGACAAACACGATATTGTCCGCCTGAGGCGCGCCGATAAACCGGGCGATTTTGAGCCGGGCTTCCTCGTAGGCGTTGGTAGAACGGTCCGCCAGTTCGTGAACCCCCTGGTGGACATTGGAATTCTCATGCCGGTAATAATACGAAAGCCGGTCTATGACCGCTTGGGGCCGTTGGGTAGTGGCGGCGTTGTCAAGCCATATCAGATCATGACCGTTCACCTTTTCGGAGAGGATGGGAAAATCTTCCCGGATTGCGGAGAGGCTTTTGGCCCCTACCAAACGGGAAAGCGACGGATCCCCGGCGGAGGGTGCGGTATGGGGAAATTCCAGCCCGCCATAGCGGGGCGTTTCTCCGCTCAAGGGGATCACCCGGGGCGAAAAGACGGCGCCTGACGGCAAGTCCCGGGCGGCATGGACGCCGTCCCAGGGCAAATCCGGTATAGACGCCGCCGGCTCAGGGGACATGGGGGGAAGCGGAGACTCCGGCTGGAGCGAAGGGGGAGACATGCCCTCTCCTAATGCGTATTCCGGGAACCATTCAGCGGCCCAGGAAGCGATCTCCCCTTCGGTGGGGAGGCCGCAGTCCTGGGGGCTTTGCCCTCCTGGGTTATACAGGGTTTTGGGTATAGTCATAGTAGTCACCGACTTCCACGTCTTCCAAAACCGCCAGGGCATCGTCCGCAAGGACCGCGGCGGAGCAGTATACCGAAAGGAGGTAGGAGGCTGCGCCGTTATCGTCGATGCCCCGGAAGCGTACCGACAGGCCCCGGGATTGCTCGTTGGGGACCCCCGCCTGATAGAGGCCGATAACCCCCCGTTTCGCTTCCCCGGTGCGGATCAGGAGTATGTTGGTCTTGCCGGCTTTTGCCTTGGGATTTTTGAGGCCGTCCACAAAAAGTTTATCCGTGGGTATGAGAGGGACCCCCCGCCAGGCGATAAAGGTTCCCCCGGCAATATTCACCGTAACCGGGGGAACGCCTCGGCGGGTACATTCCCGTTCAAAGGCCGCGATGGCCCGGGGATGAGCCAGGAAAAAGGAAGGGTCCTTCCATACCCTGGTGAGAAGTTCGTCCAGGTCGTCGGGCATGGGCCGTCCGTAACGGGGCTGTATGCGCTGGCTGTCCGCCGCGTTTTTAAGAAGGCCGTAATCGTCGCTGTTGATGATCTGGCTTTCCTGCCGTTCCTTGAGGCTTTCAACAGCCAGGGCCAGCTGCTCCCTGGTCTGATCGTAGGGGGCGCTGTACACATCCTGCACTTTGGTATCTACGTTGATGATGGTACTGATGGAATTTAGCCGGTACTCCCGGGGCCTGGTCTGGTATTCAATGTAGCCCTGGGGAATATCTATCTTTTTCGGGTCCTGGCTGCACAGTGCGTCCAGCGGGGTGTCGCCCTCTACAACCCGGTTTACCCGGTAGATACCCGCCTCAAGGCCCTTGAATTCCAAAATCCTGGAAAGCCATTTGGGGGTCAGTGCCCCGTATTGGGGCGGCGTCTTCGTAACATTCGCCAGTTGATACGCCGCGTCCCGTCCTAATGCATTGATCGTTGTTTTATCCGCCATTTTTTCTCTCCTTAATTTGTTTGCCTAAACCCCGGACTTTCGGGGCTGAAAAACTATACTTAACCGGGTAAAATTTTTAATAAACCGGCAGTGATACATCCACCTCCTTTACCCAGGCGGCAAAGCCGTCTTTAAGATTGAGAAGCCTTCCTTTGTATCCCGCTTCCCTCAAGGCGCGGATTGCGAAAACACTCCGCTGGCCTATCTTACAGATGAACACCGCGTCAATGCTTTCGTCAAACTCCTCCACCCGCCGGGCCATCTGTCCCAGGGGGATGGCTTTTGCCTTGGGGAATTTCGCAATGGCCCGCTCGTGGGGTTCCCTGATGTCGATGATTTGCAGGGGATCGGCCTTATCCATTCGTTCTTTCAATTCCCTGGCGGTGATGATTTCCACCGGGTCTTCATGAACCTCTTTTTTGAGGCCGCAGAACTGTTCGTAATCAATAAGTTCATGGATGGACGGGTTTTCACCGCAGACCGGGCACGCGGAGTCCTTGTCCAGCTTGAGGGTACGAAAACTCATCTTCCAGGCGTCAAAGAGGAGGAGCCTGCCGGCAAGAGTTTCGGCGGTGTTATTGGAATATTCGCTGGAACCGGCGATGAGTTTTACCACCTCGTTGGCCTGTATGCAGCCGATAATGCCGGGCAGCACGCCTATTACGCCTCCTTCGGCGCAGGAGGGCACGAGCCCCGGAGGAGGCGGCTCAGGATAGAGGCAGCGATAACAGGGGCCTTCTTTGGCGTAAAAAACCGAAGCCTGGCCTTCAAACTGGAATATCGAACCGTAGACGTTGGGCTTTCCCAGGAGTACGCAGGCATCGTTTATCAGATAGCGGGTCTGATAGTTATCCGTCCCATCGACCACGATGTCATAGTCCCGGATAATTTCCAGGGCGTTGGCGCTTGAGAGCATGGCGTTGTAGGTAATGACATTGATACGAGGGTTGATGCCCTTGATGCGATCCCTGGCGGAAGCGACTTTGGGCCGCCCCACGTCCCTGGCGCTGTGGATCACCTGGCGCTGGAGATTCGATTCTTCTACGATGTCAAAATCAACGAGCCCCAGGACGCCCACCCCTGCGGCAGCCAGGTACAGTCCCACAGGCGCGCCCAAACCGCCAGTTCCCACCAGGAGTACCTTAGCCGCCTTGAGCCGCTTCTGTCCTTCGACGCCGATCTCGGGCAGCAGGAGATGCCGGCTGTACCGGGAAATTTCCTCGTTGGAAAGTTCCGTCAGACGGCTGCCGGGGATAAAGCTGAATGACATTATCGCCCGCCGCCGGCAATGGCAGGAACCAGCATGAGTACCGCCCCGTCGGAAAGGGGCGTATCCAAGCCCTGTAATTTCTTGATGTTCGTATCTCCAGCAAATATATTGATGAATGATCGAATGCCGCCGTTATCCTGATACAGGTGCTGCCTGATATCCGGATACCGATCCGCCAGGGCCGCAATGGCCGCCCCCGCAGTGGCGCCCTCGACGGCTACTTCGCCCTGCCGGTCCGTGAAATTCCGCAGAGCCGTTGGAATTTGTATCGTTACCGCCATAGTGTTACCTTCTCCTCCAAAAATTGATCCCGATTATCGGTGAGTTCCCAACTGGTCAATTCCGCCGCCTTCCCCTTTTGTACAGAGACGATGACATAGGAATAAAAGGGCAGGGCCTGTTCCGTGTCATACTCCGAAGGCCGCGCAGGATGATCCGGATGGGAATGGTAAATCCCCAGAATCTCCCTGTTCCTTTGGCGGGCTTCCTTTTCGGCCCTCATAAAATCTTCCGGGGTAATGACAAAACGGTGGTACTGTTCCCCGGCTTCCCAGGCGTTCTCCACCGCCAGAACGCAGTCGGCCCGTTTTTCCCCGCCTTCCTGGAGGCCGAGCAAAAAACCGCAGCACTCATTGGGCCAAGCTCGTTCCCCCGCTTCGCGGATCCGGTTTTCCACACTAGATGTTAAAGCAATCATAGGCTTCCGTTCCAAAAGTGATCCGACACATACCGCATCCCCGTATCGCAGAGGATCGTCACAATCACCCCGGGTCCTTCCAGGGTTTCCGCCAGTTTTAAGGCCGCCAGGACATTCGCGGCGGAACTTACCCCCACATGGATCCCTTCTTCCCGGGCAAGCCGCCGGGCTATGCCGTAGGCTTCCTCGGTATTCACCTCCAGAACGGCGTCTCCCTGGTTCTCGTCGTAAAAGCCGGGTTTGATGGTGCTGTCCATGTGTTTGGTTCCCTCAATGCCGTGGAAAGGAGAGTCCGGCTGAACGGCGATGACGGCGGCATCGGCCTTTAGTTCTTTGAGCCGCCGGGCGGTCCCCATAAAAGTACCGGAAGTCCCCATGCCGCAGATAAAATGAGTCAGTTTCCCCTGGGTCTGCTCCCAGATTTCAAGTCCCGTACCCTGGTAATGGGCCTTCCAGTTGGCGTCGTTGTTGTACTGATTGGGATAAAAGTATTTTTCAGGATGGGCTTCCGCCTCTTCCTTTGCGGCCAGGAACGCGCCGTCGGAACCTTCCAAAGGGCTGGTTTCCACAATTTCCGCGCCGTACTGCCGCATGATACCCTTACGTTCCGCCGATGCGTTGGAGGGAAGGAACACCTTAACCGGGAACCCCAGGACAGCGCCCATCATAGAATAGGCAATGCCCGTGTTGCCGCTGGTGGCGTCTATGATGGTTTTCCCCGGCGTAAGCTTTCCTTCCGCTATGCCTCCGAGGATCATGGCTTTAGCCGCCCGGTCTTTGACCGACCCGGAGGGATTGCAGAATTCCGCCTTGGCATAGAGGGAAATCCCCCCGGGACGGGGTTTTCCCGCATCAAGGGAGATTTTCGGCAGTTCCAAAAGAGGGGTATTCCCCACTAAGTCCAATATATTCATGTTTAATATATTCCGATAGATATACTAGGTTATATAATCCCAAAAAATCGATTATGTCAATATCCTGTTATCCGTACAAGCTGAGTCAGCCGTCCTGTCAGGGTATTTGTCCAGGGATTAGCGCGGATTTTCACGGATTAATGGGGGTTTTGTTCCGATGATGGGGTCTGACCCCAATATTCCAAGCGGCTCGCCGCTTCCCCTCTGCCGCATCTCCCCGGCTCATCCCTTTTCACTATCCTCGATCCATACCGGTTCCCCATATATGCCCTATTTTCCGTAAACACCAAGGGCGAAAGCGGCTTTAGCCCTGGGGAACGGGCGGTTCGAGCGCGCCAGTAAGCGTTGTACCGGCAGACGACGTCTCTCTGAATAAATCCGTTATGATAGAGGCTTTCCCAAAACTGAAGTTTTGGGAAAGCAACCTTAAAAATTCGCAGTTTTGTCGAACCTTCGGTTCGCAGGCTGAAAGCCTGAAAAACTGCAAGAGGTGGAAGATTCATTGAAAAATATTGATACGCCGTGC
>JAISOQ010000235.1 GCA_031275515.1 Treponema sp.
GCGTCGAACAGGAGCCGCCGGAGTTCGGAAGCGGCGTACAGGCGCTGGGTAAAGGTCTTTTCGATACGCCTGCCGTCTTTTTTGTCGATGAGGATCCACCGGTTCTCAAGGAGGGACCAGGAATCCAGGGGGGCGTATTTTGTGAGTACCATGAAGCCTGCCCGTTCAAACCATTCGGCTTCAACAAAGTCCCGCACCGCTATTTCCTTTCCCAGGGTCTCGATGATGAAGGCCCCGCCGTCTTTCAGGGAATCCCGGGCATTCTGAGCCAGGAGCCGGTCGTCTTCCGGGTTCTCAAAATAACCAAAAGATATGTAGAGGTTTACCGCCAGGTCGAAGGCGGCGGGGCGTTTAAAGGAACGGACATCGGAACGGACGAATTCTATGTCCAGGTTTTCATAGGCCGCGTCGTTCCGGGCTGTTTCCAGGTAGGCGCTGGTGATGTCCACCCCCACGGGAGCAAAGCCCCGGCGAGCCAATTCCAGGGTGATGCGGCCAAAACCGCAGCAGAGATCCAGAACCCGGGGCGGGGAGAATGCAGGCGGCGGCGCGTCAGGCCTGGACGGGGCGGCGGCGTCCATCCGGTACAGGTCCGGGCAGGCCAGGCGGGTGATTCCGTCAGCCACCCGGGAAATTTCGGTCATCCGTTTATCGTCAAACATGATGGGAGCGTACTGTTCCCAAAAGCCGGCATCGTAAAACCATTCCGTATCAGCCGGTGCGTCACCATTCATAAGTGATTATTATAGCGGAAAAACTGGTAAATGCCTATAAAAATATTATAATCAGACGTATGAAGAAAAAATCAGTTAACAAAGGTTTTTTTATGGCACTTCTTTCCATGACAAGTATGATGCTCCTCAGCTCCTGCCAAAGCACAAATGACGCTTTATCCAGGAGAAACCGGCAGACTCAAGGCAGCCTTGAATCTGTAACATTCAAAACAGTGGTCAAATCCGAGACTATCCCTTTGAACCCGGCTCCCGGGGATGATGGTCCCCGGATGCTCGTTATCATGGCCATTCAGAATATCCCAAGCCAGGGGAGACTGGGAGATCTTATCCAGAATGTGGTATTCGGCGGAGTTGATTCCGAAGCGTATGGGGAAAAGATCATCGCTGATTACCGTTCGCGCTATCAGGAGGAAGGGGAACAGGCCCTGGGGGAAGACGGCGCATTCGCCGAATCCTGGAACTGGGAGTACAGCGAAACCGTCGAAGGCACGGTACTACCCCTGGAACGGGCTTTATCAGGGATGACCAGATGCCTTATTGTCTGCCGGTCCCGGGAATATTACCTGGGAGGCGCCCACGGTATGCGGGAAAAGCAGTATTTCCTGTTCGATACGGTTAAAAACAGGAAGATCAGCCTGGACGATCTTATCCGCAAGAACGCCCGCATGACATTACGGCAGATTTTGGCGGGCAAACTACGGGAGCTTGCGGAAATCGGGAAAGACGCCCCTCTGAGCCAGGGCGGTTTCCTGACGGATCTGCCCGAAATCCCGGAGAACTTTTTCCTTACCTCCGGCGGCTTTGGGGTTCACTGGGATCCCTACGAAATAGCCCCCTATGTGATGGGGCCTATCGAAGTTATCATCCCCTATGATGAGCTTATGAGCGTGCTGCGCTAGGAGCTTATGGGGACTGCGCCTCTGTAATCAACAACCCTGTCTGAAAGGCAGGGCAGACCCTTCAGCACACATGAAATGCCCTGTATTGTGTTCACCTTAGAGCCAGTTTCAAGACTGGCTCGTCTTATCAAAATTTTTACTCAATTTTTTCTCCGGATAACCCGATATTTTGAGAAATATATTTGGAGGAATTATCCATGAAACGTTACTGCATCAAGTGCGGATCAGACAGGGTTGAATATCTGGATATTATTGGCGAGAACAGCGAGGGCTATACCATCCGTATTACCAGAATAAAGGACGGGTATGAAAAGGTCGTCGAAGAGTTTTTGAGCCGGAACCTCTTCGATACGTGTCTAAAAACAGGCTACATCTATAAAATGGAAGGAACTATAGCTTCGGTGGCCTAGCCGCATACCCCTTTCCTGCGCGGGCTTGGGATCCGCCGGATAGATGGCCCCCTTCAAATCGGTCTTGTATTTTCCAGCCCTTGTAACTTAGACTGAATTCATGAAATTCCGGGTAAAAATATTTTTAGTTGTTCTGCCTCTTATCATCGTAACCCTCTCCCTGACGGAAATTGCCTCTTATTTTCATGCGGTAAACGGGGTCACCCGTCTTGCCAAACAGTTATTGGATTTCAAATCGGGAGAGCTGGAAAAATACGCTGAAAATCAGTGGGAACTCCTGGTGGAGAACAACTATGCCGGAAGGCCCGATATGGTAGAGGCCGCCAAAATTGCGGTGGAAATGTACGCCCGGACCATCGTCCTAAGCGATACTGAAATAATCTTTGCCCTGGACGGGGAGGGAAATCCGGTTATGTCAAGTTCCCCCCTGCAAATCAACCCTGACGAAAAAGGCGCGCTTTTGAATCTCCTCAAAACCGGAGAGCGGGGCCTCCTTACAGCCGTCATAGACGGGGAAAAACGGGTGTTTCAGTCCTTCTTCTTTACACCCTTTCAATGGCACATCCTTATCAGCGAAAAAAGCGATGTTTTCTACCGGGACGCAAACCAGATCACGATCCAAACGATCATCACCCTGGGGGCCGCCATTATCCTGGCGGTGATACTCCTCTTCCTGGTCGCCCGGCGTCTTACGGATCCGCTGGATAAAATCGTCAAAGCCATGAACAACATCATAGAGTCGTCGGATCTTTCTTCCCGGGTGGAGGTGGAGTATCGGGACGAAACAGGCAGGCTGGCCTATACCTTTAATAGCATGATAGAGGCCCTGGACCAGGCGTACAGTCAGATTAAACGCTACGCCTTTGACGCAGTGCTGGCAGGCAAGAAGGAAGAGCGGATACGCCATATTTTCCAGAAGTACGTCCCTAAAGATGTGATTGAACAATTCTTTGTTTCTCCGGAAAAGATGCTTACCGGCGCCAACCGGGAGCTTGCAATACTTTTTTCCGACATACGCAGCTTTACCACTATTTCCGAAGGCATGAATCCCGGAGACCTGGTGAATTCCCTGAACCGGTATTTTTCCGGCCAAGTGGACGTGATCATGAACCGGAACGGCATAGTGGACAAATACATAGGCGACGCCATCATGGCCTTTTGGGGCGCTCCCAGGAAGCGGGACGACGACGCCCTTCAGTCTATCCTTGCCGCCCTGGACATGATACGCACCCTGGAGGGTTTCAACGACCAGCAGCGGCGGCTCAACAAACCTGAGTTCCATATCGGCATAGGCATCAACTACGGAGAGGTGACGGTGGGGAACATAGGTTCCGAACGGAAGATGGACTACACGGTAATAGGCGACCCGGTGAACCTTGCAAGCCGCCTGGAAGGGCTTACCAAAACCTACCATGCGGAAATTCTCATCTCCGAGGGGATCTACGCGGAACTGCGGAAGCTGGAAGCGGATGTCCGCGCCCAGGGGCTTAGGTTCCGCCTTTTGGATACCGTGGCCGTAAAGGGTAAGACCAAGGGGGTAAAGATATTCACGGTGAAGCGCGACCTTTCTCCGGCAGAGGAAAACGCCTGGCCCCTTCACAACCAAGGTATGGAACTCTACTACCGCCGTTCCTTCCAGGAAGCGGCGGTGAAATTCAGGGAAGTCCTGGCCCTGCTCCCCGGCGACTTTAACGGCGAAAACCTCCTCAACCGCTGTACCGCTTACGCCGTAAACCCGCCCCCTATAGGCTGGGGCGGGGTGGAAGTGATGAAAACCAAATGAGGGTCTAAAGGCGCTTAAACGGGAATGTTCTGCGGGGGTCCTCCCGCAGATTTTTGCCGTTATTGACTCAAGGTCTGGAGCGCCGCGCGTATGGTGGTAAGCTGGCTGTTCAGGCTTTGGATGGTTTCTTCCTGAGAAGCGGTTCGGGTACGAAGTTCGCTAATCGTGTTGTCCCTGGCGGCCACGGTTTGGGTCAGGCTGTTGTTCTGGGTCTGGAGCGTGGAAATGGCGCTGTCCCTGGCGGCCACGGTTTGGGTTAAGCTGCTGTTCTGGGTTTGAAGCGTGGAAATGGCGCTGTCCCTGGCGGCCACGGTTTGGGTTAGATTGTTATTCTGGGTTTGAAGCGTAGAAATAGTGGTGTTCCTGGCGGCCATGGTTTGGGTTAGATTGTTATTCTGGGTTTGAAGCGTAGAAATGGCGCTGTCCCTGGCGGCCGCGGTTTGGGTTAAGCTGCTGTTCTGGGCCTGAAGGGCGGCAATGGTCCTTTCCTGTTCGGCGGCCTGCTGTTCCAGGGCGGTATTCCGGGTCCTCAGGGTGTTTTCGTTGTTTGCCGCCGCCGCAAGACGCCGCTCCAGTTCGGCGTTTTGGGTTTTTAGGGAGGTTTCCGTGCCTGCGGACGCGGCGGCGGCCATATTCAGGGTCTCAAGGCTCTCTTCCAGTTCGGCATTTTTCCGCCATAAATCGGCGATGATCTGTTCCGTATCCCCATCCACGGCGGGAGCGGGAGCAGCGGCGGCGGCGGCTTTGCTTGCCGTTAGATCGGTTATCATCCCTTCCAGGAGGTCTATGGATGCGGCGTAAAGGGACCTTCGGGACTGAATTGACCGTATGCTTTGAAAAGCCGGGGTATTAAGGTATTCCCGCATAACCCGCAGGGTATCCGCCGCCTCATCCAAAAGCCCCTTCCGTATCTGATCGTTCACCAGAACGTAGTACCCCCCCAGCTGGGATTCTATCACCCCGGCTTTCTCCTGATCGCTGGAGAGACGTTCCAGCTCGCTCCGGGCGTCGTTAAGGCTGGACCGGGCCTGTTCAGTCATGGCGGCAAGTTCTTTGGTCTTGGCCTCAAGCTGGGTACGGAGGGCGGCTTCTCTGGCCCGGGAAGATTCCAGCAGCTGGGAACGTTCATGCTGCAAGGAGGCAAGGCTTGAACGGTACTCCTCCTGGAGGCTCTTGAGAGCGGACTCCGAATCGGCCCGTTCCACATCCAGCTGCTGGCGGTAATTTGTAAGCTGACTATTCATCCCGGCAATACGCTCGGCGTCGAACTGGCGCATACGCTCGATTATGGCGGCCTCGGACAGGTTCTGCTCCACCAGCCGCTGGCGTTCCGCGGCAAAGGCCGCGCTCATCTCATTCCGCAGTTCCGCCTCTTTATCCCGCATCATGGCTTCCACCGAATCCTGAAGCGACTGAAGTTCCGTATCGACCCCGGAAAGCTTGCTTGTCATGACGGCGATTTCGCCTTCCTTGGCCTCAATCTGGGACGCGGTTTCCCGCCGTATCTCCTCTATCAAGGCCCGTTCCGCGATATTGTAAATTTTGTCCCCTTCCCGTATTTTAACTTCTTCTTTTCCATGGAAAGACGAAAGGAAGAAGGCGCCCCCCGCAAGAATAACGACGGCTATGGCGTTTACCAGCGCCGGAAAGAGGCTGTCTTTCTTTTGGGTCTTAAAAGTCCCCACATCTCCGGCACGCTTTTTTCCGGCTTTGCCCGCCGTCTCCGGGCTGTCCCCCTCCAGGGACAGCCGGTTCTTTACCGTTATGCGGTTTATCTCCGTCAGGATTTCCCGCTGTTCTTCCGCGGATATTCCCAAATTGGGATCGATGACAATGCCTTTTTCCGCCGGGGAAGAACCGGCGATATTGGCGGTTATAGTTCCGGCCTTACCCGGTAAATCTTGTTCCTTCATAACTCTGTCCTTACTTTGATGCCTTGTCCCCGTCTTGTATCGTATCTTCCGGCTGTCCGGCATCCTTCCCGATCTTCTTCTTTACATCCACCCCGGAAACTTCCCGGGAAGCGAGCCTGACCCCTCCGGCCTTGAGCCCCCTGACCAGGTAATCCTGGGCCTTAAAGGTTTCCTCCGTAATTTTAATCCGGGTTTTAGGCGCATACTTAACGGTAAAGGTGAATTTCTGCCGGGTATCCACATGGAGTACTTCGGCCCCTTCGGGGACCAGGGAATATTCCTTGTTCATGATCCAGCCTTCAATGACGCAGCGTTTGATGCAGGGGTAACCCGTCTTCCCTTCTTTATAAATAACCGTAAAGATGATGCCCGAAAGAACCTCTTTGTCGGCCACGCCTATCCACCAGGCGCCGGGACCGACAAAAGCCTTTTCCGGCAAGTCCCCCACGGACCAGGTTCCGTTCCTCTTGAGGGTAAGGATGCGGTTGAAAGGGGATACTTCGGCAATCATTTCCCCGGTTACCCCGGTCCCCAGGTAACCCGTAGCCTGGTCGTACTTGAGTTCCAGGTCTTTTTTGACCACTTCCTTTACATCGACCTTGGCGAAAGTCCCGACCTGGGTTCTCCGCGCTCCCGGCGGCAGGCCGCCGAACCCGAAATCTTCGGTTTTTTTGATCTTCCCGATAAGACCGTCCAGAAAGCCCAGGGCATAGGCAGTGATGTTTTTAAGGTGGCCGTTGATCTCTTTTATGCGGGCCTGGATTTCCTGCATTTCCGTGCGGGCCTTGTTGATGTCGTAGAGTGAAATCCGCCGTATGGGAATTTTAAGGAGATGTTCCACATCGCCGGGGCTGACACCCCTGGACCCCACCTCTTTCATAAAAGGCTTAAAGCCGTCGATTATGGCCTTGGTAACCCCTTCGGCGGTTTTCATCTTTTCTATGGCCTTGTAGATCCGCTCTTCAATGAAGATCCGTTCCAGGGTGCGCAGGTGAAGCTTGTCCTGGAGTTCCCGCTTTTCCAGTTCCAGTTCCTGAATGAGGATCTTTACGAGCTGTTTGGCGTGATGTTTGATGATTTCCGTGGCGGTCATCACCTTGGGAAAATTATCTTTGATAACCAGGAGGTTTACCGATATGGATTGCTCACATTCGGTAAAGGCGAAGAGGGCGTTCACGGTTTCTTCGGAATAGACCCCCCGGGCCAGCTTGATCTCGATTTCGACGTTTTCGGTGGTAAAGTCGTTGATGGATTGTATCTTGATCCGCCCCGCTTTGGCGGCGGTTTCCACGCTGTTGATGAGGCTTTCGGTAGTGGAGCCGAAGGGCAGTTCCCGTATAAGGATGCGCTTGGGGTCTGATGTGTCCAGCTTGGCCCGGACCAGAACCTTGCCGTTCCCGTCCCGGTAATCCGACACGTCCACAAGCCCCCCGGTGGGAAAGTCCGGGAAAAGCTGAAACTTCTTCCCTAAAAGGCAGGCCTTTACCGCCTCCAGCACTTCAATGATGTTGTGGGGCAGGATCTTGGTGGACATCCCTACGGCTATGCCCTCGGCGCCCATGACGAGTACCACCGGTATCTTGGCCGGGAACAGGACCGGCTCCCTGTTGCGGCCATCATAGGAATCCGTATAGGTGGTTATCTTGGGGTTGTAAAAGATGTCCTTGGAAAGGGAAGTGATCCGGCACTCTATGTACCTGACGGCGGAGGCCCCGTCGCCAGTATAGATGTTTCCGAAATTTCCCTGACGGTCTATAAAATAGCCCTTGTTGGCCAGAACCACCAGGGCGTCGCCTATGGAAGCGTCTCCATGGGGGTGGTACTTCATACACTCCCCCACGATATTGGCAACCTTGTGAAATTTTCCGTCGTCTTTTTCAAAAAGGGTATGCATAATACGCCGCTGCACGGGCTTTAAACCATCTTCCAAATCCGGGATGGCCCGGTCTTTTATAACATACGATGCGTATTCCAGGAAATTCCGGTCAAAAAGGTGTTTTATATATGCCATTCTAGGGTCAATATACCGTAAAAGGGGGGGAAATGCAAGGATTAG
>JAISOQ010000241.1 GCA_031275515.1 Treponema sp.
CCCCCGGCGATGATCTCCCCGGTCTTGAGGACATAGCCCCGGCTTGCGAACTCAAGGGCTACTTTGGCGTTCTGCTCCACCACCAGGATGGTGATATGCTTGACAAAGTTGAGCTGCCGCAGGGCCCGGAACATCTCGTACATCAGCTTGGGCGCAAGCCCCATAGAAGGCTCATCCAGGATGATGAATTCGCTGCCCGTCATGAGGGCCCGGCCCACCGCCAGCATCTGCTGTTCTCCGCCGGAGAGGAGTTCCCCCCGCTGTTTCCGCCGTTCGTAGAGCCGCGGAAACAGACTGTAGACCAGTTCCTGAATCTCTCCGGTGATGATCTCCCGGTTTACGTCCTTCCGGTGGGGGAAAGCGGCAATTCTGAGGTTTTCCTGTACCGTCAGGTTCCCAAAGATATGCCTGCCTTCCGGAACCAGGGCCAGCATCTTCTTTTGGATGAGAATATGGGGTTCGGTTTTGAGTATGCTTTTCCCGTCGTAGAGAATATCCCCCCCGCATACCGCCGGCGCTTCCGGCCTCGGGAGCCGGGCCAGGCTCAGGAGGGTCGAGGTTTTTCCCGCCCCGTTGGCGCCGATGAGGGTGACGATCTCCCCCTTGTCTATGGCAAAGGAAATGCCGTGGAGGGCTTCAATGTTCCCGTAAGAGGCCTTTAAATTTTGAACCTCAAGCAGCATGATTAGGCTCCCGGTCATGTATATGCTTCATATCGTTCCCTCCCCCAGATAGGCTTTGATGACTTCAGGGTTGTTCCTGATTTCTTCCGGCGTCCCCAGGGCTATCTCCCTGCCGAAATCGATCACCTGAATCGTGCGGCACAAGGTCATGATCACCTCCATTTGGTGTTCGATCATCCAGATGGTCAGCTTGAAGGTATCGTGAATCCAGTTGATATAGTCGATAAGCTCAACGATGTCTGCGGTACTAAGCCCCGCCGCCGGCTCGTCCAGCATGAGAAGTTCAGGCTGCAACGACAAAGCCCGGGCTATCTCCACCCTGCGCTGTATCCCGTAAGGCAGGTTCTTGGGGTATTCCTCCGCCAGATCCGCCAGGCGGAACACTTCGAGCAGTTCCCGGGCCGACCGGGTGATCGCCGCTTCCCGTTCCCGGTAACGTTTGGTCTTGAAGAACACGTCCGCCGCATTGTAGCCCAGGCGGTGATGCTGGGCTATGCGTATGTTGTCCAGTACGGTCATCTCGTTCCAGAGCCGTATGTTCTGAAAGGTCCTCCCGATTTTCATGGAGGCTATTTCGTGGGGCTTTCTGGCGTTGAGCCGTACTCCTCCCAGGAGTATGTCTCCTGCGGTAGGCACGTAGAAACCGCTTACCAGGTTAAAAACCGTGGTTTTTCCCGCTCCATTGGGGCCTATAAGTCCGGCTATGTCCCCGCGGTTTAATCCCAGATTGATGTCCGTCAGGGCCTGGAGGCCGCCGAAACGGTGGGTCAGGTTTTTGATCTCAAGATGATAGCCGCTCATGATCCGGCGCTTCCTTTGTTTTGGGCGGGAACGCCGGAGGCTGCAAGGAAGCCGGGCGTTCCTTTGCCTTTGCCCGTCCCGGTCCCGCCTGAATCTTTCCCGAAAAACCGCCTGAAAGCCGGAACCGTCTCCGAAAGCTCCCGGTTCCCCAGAAGCCCTTCGGGACGGAACTGCATGAGCAGGATGAGGAGCAGGGGGATGAACACCCACTTGAGGATCTGCAAAGGCCGCAGGAGTTCCAAAAGAAAGGTGAACAGCACTGCCGACAGGACCGAGCCGCTTAGGGAACCCATGCCCCCCAGGTAGACCATCACCATGCCCTCGGTGGACTTCATGATATTGAAGGACTGGGGATTGATGAACCCCATCATGTGGGCGAAAAGCCCCCCGGCTATACCCGCAAGGCCGGAGGAGAACATAAAGGCCAGGAGCTTCATCTTATTGGTATTCACGCTCATGATCTCCGCGGAAATCTCGTCGTATTTAATGGCGGAAATTCCCTTGCCCAAAACCGAACCCATAAGGCGCTTGATGGCGGTTACGCAGATCACCACAAAGGCCATGATCCAGATGAGTATCCAGGGCAGGGGAATAAGGTCCGACATGGCGAAGATCGCCCCCTTCATTCCCATGAGCCCCCGGCTGGCGCCGATGACTTCCAGATTGTTGACGGCGGTCATGATGATATAGTTGGCGGCGATGGTGATGATCGCCAGGTAATCGTCCCGGGTCTTGAAAGAAGGGAGAGCCACGAGGAGCCCCGCCGCCGCCGCCGCAAAGCCCCCAATGATGATAACCGCCGGGAAAAGCGCTATTGCCGTCTGGGGCGGAAGGAGGGGGCCGCCGGTAAATTTATTTTCGGTAAAAAGGACGAGGGAGAGTACCGACGAAACGTAGGCTCCCACGGCCATGAATCCCGCGTGGCCGCAGGAAAATTCTCCCATGTAGCCGTTCACGATATTGAGGCTTGATGCAAAGATGATGTTGATCCCTATGGACATCATCACGCTCTGGATATACTGGTTGATGATTCCCAGGGCGGAAAGGGCCGTGACGACTGCCATAGCTCCTATAAGAAGGGCGATGAGCAGGATAACGTTCTTGTTTTTCCCGTTTGTTAAAGCCATATCCGCTCCTAAATTTTGGCGCTTCTGGGCACGCCGAAAAACCCGGTAGGTTTGATGACCAGAATGATTAAAAGAATGACAAAGGAAATCAGATCCTTAAAACTTGAGGGGAAGACGGCGGTAACAAAAATTTCGATAAACCCCAAAATGAAGCCCCCAAGAAAAGCCCCCTTTATATCCCCTATGCCCCCGACCACGGCGGCGATGAAGGCTTTCCACCCTATGATCATCCCCATGTAGGGGTCCAGCACGGGATAGGACATGCCGAACAGTATTCCCGCCACCGCCGCAAGGGACGATCCCAGGGCAAAGGTAAAGGTGATGACCCGGTTCACCGGGATTCCCATGAGGGGGATGGCGAATTTGTCGTAGGAGATGGCCCGCATGGACATGCCGAATACGGTTTTTTGCACGATAAATTGCAGGATGCCGAAAACCGAGAAGGCCGCGGCGATTACCAGCACCTTGAAGTTGGTAAGCACCAGGGAGCCTAACTGCCAAATTTCCTTGTCGATGATGTCGGGGAAACGCCGGGAACTGGCCCCAAGGATCGCCAGGTTCCCATTCTCCAGAATGAACCCCACCATTAAGGCGGTGATCACCACGTAGAGCCGGTTTACCCCCTTCTCTCTGAGGGGCCGGTAGGCCACCCGCTCTATGGTAACCCCCAGGAAGGCCGTCCCCCCCATAGTCAGCGCCAGGGTAAGGACGAACACCCCCCAGCCCGTCCCGCCCAACGCGCCCAGGAGGCCGGTTGCGGCAAAGAAGGCAATGTAACAGGCGGTCATGAAAATATCCCCGTGGGCAAAGTTGATGAGCCGCAGCACTCCGTACACCAGGCAGTAACCCAGGGCGATCATCGAATAGAAACTTCCCCATTGGAGGGCGTTAAATATATTCTGTAAAAAAGTAGTCAGCATCGGGATACCTCCTCAACCCCCGGCTTGCGACCCGGCGGGAATCCGCGTCCTGCCGGGCCATTGGCAGTTTTTTAATGCAGGCTGGTTACGAAGGTGAATTCCCCATTGACAATCCGTACAACCACGGCGTCTTTTTCCGGGTCGCCGCTTTCGTTAAAGGTCATCTTTCCGGTAATGCCGTCGTAGTTTTTGATGGCCGCAATGGCGGCGCGTATGTTGTCCCGGTCCTGCTGGAGGTTCCCCGTAAGCCCCGCGTTCTGTATGGCTTGAAGGATGATATTCACCGCATCAAAGGTCAGGGCCGCCACGTCATCGGGAACATAGCCGTAAGCGGCGTTGTATTCGTCGATGAATTCCTTGGTCTTGCCCACCGCGCCGGCTGCGGCGTAATGTGTGGTGAAGTAGTACCCCTCCACGGATCCCTTGCTGAGGGAAATAAGGTCCGCGGAACCCCAGGAATCGCTGCCCATGATGGGTTTGTTCCAGCCCAGGTCCTGGGCCTGAGGCACGATCAGGGCCACATGGTTGTAGTAGGCCGGGAGGTAGAGGAGTTCCGCCTGGGAGTTGGCGATACGGGTCAGTTGGACGGAGAAATCCTGGTCCTTCTGGCCAAAGCTGTCAAATACCACCACCGATCCGGCTCCGTTCGCCTTTTCCCAGTTATCCCGGAAAAGTTCCGCCAGGGTCTTGGAGTAGTCGTCTTCCAGGTTGTAAAGGATGGCCGTTTTGGTCACCTTAAACTGCTCCTGGGCGAATTTAACCGCTACCGGAGCCTGAAAGGGGTCTAGGAAACAGGCCCGGAACACATAGGGCCGGTTTTTCGTCGTATCCGGGTTGGTTGACCAGGCGGATACCATAGGGGTGCGGTTGTCGTTGTTGATCTGCCCCGCCGGAATAGCCCGGCCGGAACCCTGGGGACCCACTACCGCCAGAACCTTATCCTGTTCAATGAGCCGGTACGCCGCCTGAATAGCCGATTCCGCCTTGAGTTCGTTGTCCACATAAACGAACTCCACCGTATACTTTTGACCTTTAACATCCAGCCCTCCCTGACCGTTGATCCGCTTTTTGATGATTTCTCCGGCATACCGGGAGCCTTCACCAACCTTGGGAGAATCCCCTGTCAACGGGATGTTAAACCCGATTTTGATGATATTTTCCTT
>JAISOQ010000265.1 GCA_031275515.1 Treponema sp.
CGCGCTGTTACTATTATTGATGTAACGCGCCGCCTTCGTATTGCAGCCGGTAGAGCCCTGCGTAAAGCCCCCCGCGGCGTATAAGTTCGTCGTGGCAGCCTTCCTCTACCAGGCGTCCGCCGGAAAGAACCAGAATGCGGTCCGCGTGGCGTATGGTGGAAAGCCGGTGGGCAATGACCAGAGAAGTCCGGTCAGACAGGACCTTCTGTATGCCCAACTGTATAAGGTGTTCGGTCTCGGTATCTACAGAACTCGTTGCTTCGTCCAGGATGACGACAGCAGGATTGTGGGCGATGACCCGCGCAAAGCTGATAAGCTGCCGTTGCCCCGAAGATATGTTGGCCGCCCCTTCGGAAAGGACGGTCTTATACCCTGCGGGAAGACGGGAGATAAACTCATGAGCGTGAACCGCCCGGGCGGCTTCCTCAATTTGGTCATCCTTCAGGGGAAGACCCAGGCTGATGTTCTCCGCTACAGTGCCTGAAAACAGAAACACGTCTTGCAGTACCGGCAGCGCCGACCGGCGCAGTTCTTCCAGGGGGATGTCCCGGATGGGGACGCCGTCAAGACGAATGTTCCCGCTGTCTATGTCCCATAGCCGGGCAAGCACATTGGTAATGGTGGTCTTCCCCGCCCCGGTATAGCCCACAATGGCGGTCATTTCCCCGGGATTTACCGTAAAAGAAAGCCCTTTAAGAACCTCCTCCCCGCTTTTGTAGGAAAAATGGACATCTTCAAATTCAATACGGCCCTTTACCGCTCCCTGAATTGCATGTTTCCCCTCGTCGGGGATCTTATCATCCGTGTCCAGGAGGGCGAAGACCCGCTCGCCCCCGGCCATAGCGGACTGGAGGAGGGTGTACTTTTCCGCAATATCCGTCACCGGGCCGTAAAACATCTCCATGAGGTTGATGAAGGCAATGAGCACCCCCAGGGAAAGGGAAAAATCCAGGACCAAACTGGCCCCCACTGCAATGATGACCGCCGTTGTAAAAGTGGCGAACCACTCGACTAAGGGCCTGAAAGTGGCAAAGACAAACATCTCCTGGATATTGGCCTTCAACAATTCCCCGTTTCTTACCCCGAATTCATCAAGGCTTTTCTTTTCGCGCCTGAAAAGCTGGACCACCTGCAAACCGGAAAGGTGTTCCGAAAGATAGGAATTCACCCGGGAAGAAGCGGTCCGCTGGTTCCTAAAGGCGTCCCGGGCCTTGCGGCGGCTTACGGTGGTAATCACCAGGACTGGCGGCAGGATACAAAAGACCACCAGCGCCAGACGAGGCGAAAGGAAGAAGAGGGTGACGAGTACCCCGGCCATCACCGAGAGATCCTTGAGAAAAGCCACCAGGACAGAGGTAAAGAATTCGTTGATGGTTTCCACGTCCCCGGTCAGGCGGGTCACGATGCGGCCCACAGGATGACGGGAAAGAAAATTCGTGGATTGGGATACCGTTTTCCTGAAAAGCTCAAGGCGCATATCCTTCATCACCCGCTGGCCGATTAGGGTGGTAATCCGGGTCTGGACCATGGTACAGAGGAAGACCAGGGCCAACACCGAAAGAAGCAGCAGGGCTATACGCCTAAGATACCCCAGGTCCCGCCCCCGGATGCTCCTGATTTCGCTCAGAGGAAGACCATAGAGATCGGCGGTCCTGACGGCGGCGGCGTTTTCATCCCTAAGAAAAATTTCGGGACGGGCCTCCATGACGGCAGCGGCGGGATCGCCTGGAGTGTAGGGGAAGGCGTACCACCTTTCGCCGGAGAGAACACCCCGTTCCTGGAGTTCCCGCTCCGCTTTGCCGGAAAGCTGGGTGTCCGCTCCCTGGGACACGAAGAACATCCCCTTTATAGCAAGGCCCCGTTTCAGCGCCAGGAGCCGCTCCAGGGCCGCCTGTGTTTCCATGGACAACCCGGCTTCCGTCAAGGCGCCGGAAGCGAGACCAACTTCCGGCATTTTCAGTGCCAGAGTCCGGGCCAGGATAGCCCCATCTATCACCCGCTGCTGTATCACCGGGACCAGAAGTTCCCCCGCGGTGGAAAGCGCAAGGGTGAACAGCGTAACTGCCATGAGGAATTTGTAAGGCTTTATATACGAGAGGATACGCCGAACAATGCGCCTGTCGTACTCTTTTACCACTTCTTCAGTTTCAAAGTATTCAGCCATGACCGCCTCTCTCTTCCTGCCCAGGCTGCTCAAGCCCAGGCTGCTCAAGCCCAGGCTGTTCAAGCTGCTGCAAGGCGGCCATTCTGGCGTAAAAGCCCCCCAGAGCGGCGAGTTCCCGGGGGCTCCCGGATTCGGAGATCCGGCCTTGATCCAGTACCACCACAAAATCCGCGTTCCTCAGGGTAGACACCCGGTGAGAGATGATGATGGTGGTCTTGCCCCGGCGTTCCGTAAGGAGGGAGGTAAGGACCCGCTTCTCGGTCTCAGCGTCCACAGCGGAAAGGGAATCGTCCAGAATAAGAATTTCCGGGGAACCTATCACCGCCCGGGAAATGGCGACCCGTTGTTTCTGCCCTCCCGAAAGGGTAAGCCCCCGTTCGCCTATCAGGGTGTCCCAGCCCGCGGCAAAGGAACCCAGGTCCTGATCCAGGGCCGAGATCCCCGCCGCCCGGAACACAAGAGCTTCCTCCTTTTGATCGGCTATCGATTCCAGCGCCGGTTCCCGGCGGGCGATCCCATAACGGATATTGTGCTTGATCGAATCAGAAAAAAGATAACTGTCCTGAGGGGTTACGCCGAAGAGGGAGCGCAGTTCCCCAAGATCCCAATCCGCCACAGGGACGCCCTTGACAAAGACCGTTCCCGGCGGCGGGTCCACCATGCGGGTCAGGGTCTTAAGCAGAGTCGATTTCCCCGAGCCGGTACGGCCCAGGATACCCATTGTGGTTCCGGAATTGATAGTCAGGCTGATGTCCTCAAGCACGTCCTTGCCGCCAGGATACCCGAACCGGAGGTTCCGTATTTCCACCAGAGGGAAGGCGGCGTCAGGCTGCGGGCGGACCGGCGCGGCAGGGGATACAATAGAAGGCTTACGATCCATCACTTCGTTTACCCGCCCCAGGCTCGCGGCGCCCCGCTGTATCATGTTCACCATAAAACCCGCCCCCATAAGGGGCCAAATCAGCATCTGGAAGTAAGCAAAGAGGGCCGCCAGGTCTCCGGGCATCATGGCTCCCTCAATCACCTGAATTCCCCCGATAAAAATCAGTATCACGGAAGTAAGGCCCGAAAGGAAAGAGATGAAGGGGAAGAAGACCCCGTACAGTTTGACCAGAGCCATGTTGGCCGACCGGTAATCGTCGTTAGTGCCGGCGAATTTCCCGATAAACCACCATTCCTTAACAAAAGACTTGACCACCCGAATCCCCGCGAAGGTTTCCTGGACCGTATCGCTCATGGCGGAGTAAGCTTCGTTGACCCGGCGGAAGCGTTTCCCTATAACCCGGCCAAAGAAGAGGATGAGCAGGGTGATAGGAGGCAAAGGGAGGATCGCAAAGAGGGCTGCCCGGGCATTTTGAAGAAAGGTAATGATGAGGATGGCCGTTACCATGACGGTACCGTCAATCAAGGCTACGAGCCCCCAGCCTATGGCCATACGGACCTGCCCCAGATCGTTGGTAGCCCGGGCCATAAGGTCTCCTATCTTATTTTCCTGATAAAAATCATAGGAAAGAGTCAGGAGATGTTCAAAAAGCCGGCTTCGCATCTCCGCCTCAATGCGCCGGGAAGACCCGTGGATAAAATAGCGCCACAGGAAGCGGCCCAGACAGATGACAGCCATACTCCCTATCATGGCCAGGGAAAGAAGCCCTACCTGTATCCATCGAAAATCCCCCAGGGAGATGAGGTTTATAGCCCGGCGCATGAACTGGGGAATCGCCATCTGAGCGGCGTCTATTATTAGAAGGCACAAAAACCCCCCGATATATTGCCTGCGGTATCGATACAAATAAGGCGCCAAAGTCTTAAAGACTGAAAGAGATACTTTCCGCATCTTATTCTTTATTCGGATGGATTTCCTGCCGGTTCCTGTTATCCATTTCTAATTTGGCATTCCTGCTATCCATTTCTAATTTGGCATTCTTGCTATCCATTTCTAATTTGGCATTTCTGAGATCCATTTCTAATTTGGCATTCCAGATATCCATTTTTTTCTGTACATCTTCGACTTCGTCCTTGTCGCCGCCCATCACAATAAGGATACGTTTAAGGGCGCCGAGAAAATCGATCCCCCGCCGGTAATCATCGATCTGGTTGGTAGAAAGCTCGTACTTTTCCCGGTAACGGTCCGCCGCCTGAGAAAGGAGCTTCCGTACAAGCTTCAAATGGTACATGGTAGGTTCATAGTTGGGAGAACGGAAATCCATATTTGCCACGATGTTTTTCATGTCCAAGAGGTTCTTCGTTACCGCCGCACAGCGTCCTTCAAGATCCACAAAAGACCACTTCCATTTGGTATTGTCTCCATAAGCGTTTTCCAGCAGTTGAACGATAAAACCTAACTTACAGACCAGGGAGTACCGTTGGGCTGAATCCAGGGTAATTATCTCCTCCATCTTATCTTCGTATTCGGAAAACCCTACGTCCACAAAGCCGGTAACCACCTGTTCCAGATAAATAATACTTTTATAGAGGCTCTGTCTGGCTTCATTCAGGGCATCTTCGTTCTTGACCTTTAATACGGATACCGAAACCCCGTTCAAAATAATGTAATAGGAGGTCAATTTAAGCATATCCTCAGCCAGGGCAAGGCGCTTAAACGCCACGTTCTGGGGATCCTGTTGGAGGAGGAGCAGTTGCTGCTTTTCCTGCTTCAGAATCGCCTCTATTACAGTCCGATAGGGGGTAATCTTTTCAACATAGAGCTGACGCAGATGATCGGAAACCTTAGCCATATACACTCCGCTTATACTTTGAAAGAAGGGCGCCCGCGTAGGCCAGGGCCGCCTCTCCGCCGGAATCTCCCGCAAGCATACGGGCAATCTCTTCACGCCGCGCGTCTCCGCGCAAAACAGAAACAGCAGTCACCGTCCTTCCTCCTTCGCTGTGTTTTTCCACCTTTAAATGATTATCCGCACGAACGGCAATACTGGCAAGGTGGGTAACGCAGAATATCTGCTTGACAGCCCCTATCCGCGCAAGGTAATCCCCTACCGAAAGGGCAACCTCACCGCCTATCCCCGTATCTATCTCGTCGAAGATGAGCGTCTCCGGGGAAGTATCGCCGCCATTTCCAGTCGCGCCGTTCCCCCCGGGGCCGGCCGCGCCGGCAAGGGTGGTCTTAATAGCCAGCATCACCCGGGAAAGCTCCCCGCCAGAGGCTATCCTGGCCAGTTCCTTCATGGGTTCCCCGGCGTTGGCGGAGATGAGGAACTCCACGTCATCCGCTCCCCAGGGGCCTATGATCAGCGCCCCTGTTTCCTGGTTTTTCCCTTTTGCATTCAGGGCCACAGAGAATTTGGCGTTGGGCATACCCAGGCTTGCGATGATGGCGGTGATGCCTTTTCCCAGCCTGGCCGAAGCCGCAGCGCGTTTCGCGCTTAAAGCCGCCGCCCGGCCAGCAATTTCTTTTTCCAACGCTCCAATCTCGGCTTTAAGCCTGTCCCGGTTTTCTTCCGCCCCCGAAAGGGCTTCGATTTCCGCCTCCGCAGCCTCTTTGTAGGCCAGAATAGCGTCTTCACCATCTACAAAGGTCCCGGAAGCGTTTTGAGCATACTTCTTCTTTAACCGGTAAAGCAATGCCAGCCGCTCCTCCACCTCCTCAAGACGTTCCGGGTCGGACTTGAGGCCGTCCCGGTAGGCCCGCAATTCCCCGGCCAGGTCCTCCGCCTCATAGTAGAGGTCCTCCATACGCTGCCTCATAGCCGCAAGCCCCCCTTCGTCTATGGCGGCGGCGGTCTCCAGGGCGGAACGGGCCCGGCGGGACAGACTCAGCACCGAGGCTTCCTCCTCGAAGAGGGCGGATGCGGCGCCGTTCACCTGGGCCGCAAGCCTCTCAAAAGAACCAAGCCGGGCGGCTTCAGCTTCCAGTTCCCGGCTCTCCCCGCTCTTAGGGGCGGCCCCGGCGATCTCTTCCACGGCGTAGGTCAGAACCTCAAGCCGCATCTCCCGGTCCCGCTCGGAACTCACCGAAGCCTCAAACGCCTTCTTCCGGTCCGCCAGCGAGAGGAACATCCGGTTAAATTCCGCCGACTCGCCTTCAATCCCCGCAAACCGGTCCAGGTAACGGCGGTGGTTTTCTTTCCGCATGAGGGATTCATGGGCGTGCTGGCCGTGGAGATCAAAGAGAAAGGCCATGAATTCCTCAAGATCATTCCTGGTAACCGGCACGTTCTGAAGATATATCCCCCCTCTCCCTGTGTTCCTGATATTACGCCTGACAATGATCCTGCCGTCTTCAACCGGGATGTCCCGGGCTGAAAGCCAAGCTTCCGCATCGGCGCTCCTGCGCCCCAGGGAAACCACCGCGGAGACGCTCGCTTCCTCGGCGCCGGTGCGGATCACTTCCGTACCCGCCTTGGCGCCAAGCAAAAAGCTCAAAGAACCTACAATGATGGACTTCCCCGCGCCGGTCTCACCGGTCAGGATATTAAAGCCCCCTTCAAAGGAAAGGGATAGATTGTCTATCAGGGCAAAGTTACGAACAGTAAGCTCTTCAAGCATGGCCGCCTCCAGGGGATATACCCCGGGAATCAGAGGGATATTCCCCCGGCACGCCAAACCAGTTCAGTTTTGTCCTGAGAGCCGTGTAAAAAGCCCCCCGTCCCGAGGCGATGAGCCTGGTACGGTAAGGAGCGCTGCGTATAAGAACGCGGTCCTCTGGCTCCAGAAGTTCGCTCGTCTGACCGTCTACGGTAAGGAGTATACCGCTCCGTTGTTCCGCCTCTACTTCCACAATCACCGTTTCGTGGGCAGGGACCACAATAGGACGATTCGACAGGGTAAAAGGGCAGATGGGGTTGATGATGACCGCCTCGATCTCGGGGTCTACAATAGGCCCCCCGGCGGCTACCGAGTAGGCGGTGGACCCCGTGGGCGTGGCAACGATAAGGCCGTCCGACCGGTAATGGCCCAGACGCAGAAGCCCCCCGCAGCCATCCTCCAGCTCCGCCCCGCCGGTATCCGCTGAAACTTTAAGGCGGACTATCTTGGCTATCCCTGATGAAGAAATGACCGCGTCATTCAGGCAAACGGCCCGGGCCGGGGTTTTGCCCCGGCGCTCCACAGCCACATCCAACATGAGCCGCCGGGAAATACAAGCGGTTCCCCCAAGCCACTTCCGAAACACTGCGGCCCATTCCTCAGGGTGTACCGCCGCAATAAACCCCAGGGTACCTATATTGATGGGCAGAATGGGAATATCATAGGGAGAAACGACCCTGGCGGCATAAAGTACCGTGCCGTCTCCCCCCAGACTTATGGCAATATCGAAACCGCTTTCGGGGGAAAAAGCCGCGGCATCCTCAAAGGAATATATCGCCGGCTCTATCCCCAAATGGCCGAGTTCCTCTTTTATTTCGTCCCCCAGCAACCGGGCATCCGCTTTGTGAAAATTAACAAACAGCAAAGCCCGTTTTACCTCGGCCATTCGGAACATCCCCCTTAGGGAAGAGTCAAGATAAGTTTGGCGACCTTTTTGGTCTCCGCAGCCCCCAATCTCGGATACAGGGGGAAGAGCGCCGTTCTCAAGGAAAGGGAATAAGCTTCGGGACAAAGGCCGGAAGGAACCTCGCCGGAACCCGCCAAGGTATCCCCAAAGGCGTTTTCCACCACGATTTCCATCCGCCTGGCATAGGCCTTAACGTCCTTCATACCTGTTTCAAGAATCAGGGGAAAGGCGTAGTTATTGTAATCCCACTCCCCTTGTTGAACGAACCGGTTATGCCGGATACGCAAAGCCGCCTGAGTATAAGCGGCGGCGATTTCCCGGCGTTTTTCCATGTTCCGGGCCGCTTCCCTAAACTGAATCACCGCCATGGCGGCGTTCATGTCCGGAAGGCTGTTCTCACCCAAGAGCGTAATCCCCCGTAAAACCGAGGCGTCCCGGCGGTTAACCGCATAAAGGAGGGCGCCGCCCCCGGCAGTAAGCATATCCCGCTCCTCAAGACCCAAAATCGTAAACACCCCGAAAGACCCCGCCCGGGTTTCTCCAATCACCGTGCCGTAACTTTGGGAACAATCCTCAATAACCGGAAGCCCCAGCCTGCCTATGGCCGCCATGTCCGGCACATATCCCAAAGTATGATTCACCAGGATACACCGGGCCGCCGGCCCCTCCCCTTCCCGGGCAAGAGCCGCCTGAAGAGTTTCCAGGCTCATCACAGCCATCCCGGGCGCCACATCGCAATACACCGGTTTAAGCCGCAGTTCCCGTATGACTTCGCCATAATATCGGGGAGAAAGGGCGGAAATCGCCACTCCCTGACCTTCCTCCAGGTTCAAAGCCCGCAATGCCAAGTAAAGCGCAAGGGCAGGACTCCGCAAGGCAAGACAAAATTCGTATTGGAGTTGTTCCTTAGCAATCTGAATCAAGAGCTTCGCCTGTTCCCCCGGCCCTACCTTATCTTCCACTAAAGCCGTCAAAACAGCATCCATCTCCTTCCTTCGGATAGTCGGAGAATAGACTTCGATTTTCATGTAACCTACGACCTTACAGGCTCAGGGATTTACCGCCGCAAATCGGCAATTTTCTGCAATTCTTTGGGATTAAAGAGATCCCGTATATCTAAAATGATAAGATACCCATGCTCCTGACGCACCACTCCCTGGATATACTCAGTCCCTATCCCGGTCAGCATCTGAGGCGGCGGCTGAATATCCTCTTTTTCAATAGTCACCACCCGGGAAACCCGGTCTATGATCACGCCTAACTTCGTTCCGTCAATATCAATGATAATGAACCCCGACAAAAGGTCATCATCTTCGGAATGGGGCATTTTCTTAAGGTGAAATCGCTTATGTAAATTAATAATTGGGATAATTTCACTTCTCAGATTGAAGATCCCCTCAACATATCCAGGGGTATTGGGGATCGCCCGAATAGCCTGAACCCGGACTATCTCTTTAACATCCATAATATTGATACCGTACAACTCTTCTCCAAGTTGAAAGGTAACTAACTGATTTTGATCAGCCATATCACTCCCCTAGAACTTCGTTTTATTAAAAAAATTGACTTCCCTCATAAATGTACTATATAAACAGAAATTTCTGCAAGCCTTTCAAACCGAATCTATTACGATTTCTGTAAATAAAAAAGCCTGGCGACTACCTACTCTCCCACCTCTTCGAGAGGCAGTACCATCGGCGTTAGAGGGCTTGACTTCCGTGTTCGGAATGGGAACGGGTATAACACCTCCACCATAATC
>JAISOQ010000015.1 GCA_031275515.1 Treponema sp.
GCCCCGGAGGGTGGGACCGCTGCCGCCGGTTTCCCCAAGGATCAGGGTTTGACCGGCTCCCAGTGTGAATATTCTGCCTGGGGATGCCAAGGCGAGTTCGCCGCTTCCTTGTACCGTCACGGAAACGCCGGCGCCGAAGGCGCTGCCGTCAGTTCCCGGAACGCTCACCGTGCCGTCTATGACGAGGGTATAGCTCCGGTTGTCGCCGCCGTTTTTGACGGCCTCTATCGCCGAGTTCCATTCGCCGGTATTGGTTATGGTAAACGTTTTGGAGGAGACGGAACTATCGTCCTGGGGGTTCGGGCAGGAGACCGTCAGCAGCGCGGAAAGCGCGGCGAATAAAAAACTAAATTTAGTTAAAAGACGGAAAAAATGGGGGGGTAAACAAAACCGGCAATACATTGTTCATAAAAAGAGCCTCCTGACAGATGGGTTAGATGCGCTATGCGCATGGGCCATTCTACCACGGAACGGGGAAGTATGAAAAGAAGGGGATAATCCGGCGTTCATGCTCTGTTCACGCCCGGAGGAACGCCTGGTGTCCCGCCTTTTGAGGCCTGACCCCTGTTTGTTTTAAATTCCGCCGGACCTGTGGTCCGCAAATACATGAATGAACGCGAATTTATCCGAATAATTCGCGTTCATTAAAATCAGCGTTAATCCGCGGAATTTTACCATTCCATCGAAATCACGCGCGGAAGGCAGTCTTGCCCCCCACCATGGTGAGCAAAACTTTCGCGCCGGGAATCTCTTCGGCGGGAATGGTAAAGATGTTCCGGTCAAGAAGAACAAAATCGGCCAAATATCCAGGCTCTATCCTGCCTTTACGTCCGCCTTCCCCGGTGACCAGGGCGCTGCCCCGGGTATAGGCGTCCACAGCAGTGTACCGGTCTACCCGCTCCTCGGGGAAGAAACATTCCGCCTCCGTTCCGGTCAGGCCGGGGGGCCGTCTGAGGACGGCCCAGGTTATGCCCTGTAAGGGGTCCAGGGACTCTACCGGGCAATCGGTGCCATAACCGGCAGGTATACCCCGCCGGGCCAGGGAAGCGCAGGGCAGGAAGTACCGCGCCCGTTCCCGGCCCAGCCTGTTTTCCGCAAAGAAGACATCCTGGGTCAAAAAGACCGGCTGCACAAAGGCGGCGATGCCATTCCGGGCCATACGGTCAAGGAGGGCTTCGGTCATGACCTCGCAATGTACAAGGCCGTGGCGGCGGGGATTATGGCCGGGAGCGGTAACGGCCTCAAAAGAGCGGAGAACCTGATCTGCGGCGGCGTCCCCTATGGCGTGGGCTATGACCTGGAACCCCCGGCTGTCCCCATCCCGTACCGCCGCCTCCATATCCGGCCCGTTCATGGCCTGCAGGCCCCGGCTGCCGGGATCGTCCGCATAGGGCTCTGACAGATAGGCCGTCCGGGAACCCAGGGTCCCGTCGGCAAAGAGCTTGAGGGCTCCCATTTTCAGGAACGGGTGGCCCAGGACCGCCCCGGTAACCCAGCCCCGGCGGCAAAATTCATCCAGAATGGCCTTTTGGGTAATGTAACACTGCAAACCCACCCGGATACGGTACTTCCCTTCATCAAGAACGCTCCGGTATGCGTCCATAATCTGCTCCCAGTTGTCGTCGAACACATCGTTCGGGTCAATCGAAGTAATGCCCAACTCAAGGGCGCGGCCTATGCCGTACTCAACCTGGGAACGGACCTGGGCATCGGTAAAGGGAGGGACAAGGCGCTGGCGCAGGATGACGGCGGCCTTTTCGTAAAAGATGCCCAGGGGGTTACCCGCCCCGTCCCGTTCCGCATCGTTTCCCTCAAAGAGTTCCCCCAAGCCCGCTTCTTCGGCCATTTCCAGAGCTTTGGTATTGCAGCAAAGCGTATGCCCGCAGATCCGCTCCAGGATAAGGGCGTGGCTGGAAGTTATGCGGTCCAGGTCTCTCCGGGTGGGATACCGGTTGAGCGGGACTTCCCCGGCTTTGTCCCGAAAATCCTCCTGGTTCCACCCGCCGCCGTGAACCACAGAACCCGGCTCAGGGGCAATACGTTCCAGACCGGCCCTCCCCTTTTCCACCAGGTCGTCTACAGACGAAACCCCCCGGACATCGATCTCGTGTACCGAAGAGCCAAAATGCCTAAGGTGAAGATGCGAATCGTGGAAACCCGGCAGAAGAAGCCCTCCCCTCCCGTCTATCCTTTCCACCTTGCCAAAAGAAGCGGCCAAAGCGTCCATCTCCGCTTCGGTTCCCGTTCCGCCTATAGTATCCCCGTCAACCAGGACCGCCTTATCGAACCTTTCCCGTTCCCGGTAAACCGTAACATTATGAAAAAGGGTAACCATCGGCTTCCTCCTTAAAAAAAATCGGGAAAAAATCGGATATTCCCGTTATTACCATATTGACAAAATCTTCATCTTACGTCAGTCTACCCGGATTAAAGAATACAATATTTTTTGATATAATGTAAGAATTCCCGTATACTTAGTATGGTATACTTAGTACGAAAGGTTATTCATGGAGGGTCTTTTTATGGATAAGGATTTTCTCGAAAAAATGAAAAGTTCTCTAAGCGATCTTAAAGCCAAAATCATCGCTAACCTGATTGCCAGCAGCGAGGATTTCAAGGAAATCGTTGAGGGGATGGACCCCAAAGACATGGCGGATATTGCTTCGGATGACATAGACAGGAAGATGATTGAAACCCTGGGCTCTCAGGAGTTGAAGCGCCTCAAGCTGATAGATTCCGCCTTGACCCGGATTCAACAGGGGAAATACGGCCTCTGCGTCAAATGCGGCAAGCGCATACCCCAGGATCGCCTGGACGCCATTCCCTATGCCCTTATGTGCATAGAATGTAAAAATGCCGAAGAACGCCGGAACCGGTAGGGGCAGGAGCCCCCAGGGTATAAAAAGGTCTATGCCTTTACCCTGACACGGGGCAGGTCCCCGGGGGCTCCTCACCCAATTTTTCTTCCGCCCATTTTCCCTTTCCCTCAAAAAGTACCGCATGAGTGTAGCCTGCTTCCAACAATGTTCGGCAGGCGGTCCCGTAGTGGCCGCTCAGATCCGGCGCCCGGTGAGCGTCAGCGGTAATGACGGCGGGAACATGGCCTTCCCTGAGAAGGGTCAGGATCTCCCGTGAAGGATAGGTTTCGGTTGTTCTTCCCCGGTTAATGCCCCCGGTGTTGACCTCTGCCACAATCCCGGACCGGGCCATAAGGGCCGCCAGGGAACGCTCCGTCCTGCGGTACGCCTCGCTTGTACGGGAGAACCACTTTTCTTCCCGGTTATTTTTCTTTATCAGATCGAGGTGTCCCAGGATGTCAAAGCCGCCGGCGCGGATCATCTTCTCCACGGTTTCCCAGTAGGTTTCCATGAGAGCTTCGCCGTCTCCGCCGAAATGGGAACAAACATCGCGGTCAAACTCGTCCGCCGGCCCGTCCACGGTAAAGGGTTCCCCTCCGGCAGGGGGAAAAACATAGTGGACCGATCCTATGATGTAGTCCAGGCCCATGTCCCGGTAATCCGGATCGGCGGGACCCATGCGGTCCGGAATATAGTCCACCTCAAGGCCCAGATATACCGGGAGCTTCCCGGCCCAGCGCAGAGCCGCCTGCCTTACCCCGTCCAGGTAATCGGCCAGCCGGTCTTCCCGGACGTGCCAGTCCGAAACAATGCCGGTCTTCGCCTGTACCGGCGCATGGGCGCTAAACCCCAGGGAAGCAAATCCCCCTTCCCAGGCGGCGCGGCAATAGGTTTCAATCTCGTCCTCCCCATCGCAGAAAACGGTGTGGACATGAAGTGAAGAAAACCGCAAATCAGGCCTCCTTGTTTAAGGCTCCTTGCCCGGTCCGGGCGTTTCGTTTAAGTATTGGCCGGCTTCCGTTTCAAAACGGGTAAAGGCGGCGTCTAAAAGCGGAAAGACGGAACTCATCCCGCCATAGTCCCGGTTCTTAAAGGCCGCTTCCAGCCGGGCGGCAGTCTGCCCAAGTTCCCTGGCCGCCAGGGTCAGGGCGCTTCCCTTCATGGTATGAGCCTCCCGCCGGGCCTCTTCCCAATCCCCGGCCTCCATACAGCGGGGTATATCCGTCCGGATCTGTTCCCGGGTCCTGTCGATAAACCGTATAAGCAGGGAACGGATCAGCTCCTCTTCCCCCAGGAAGGTCTCGTTTACCTCTGCGGGGTTAAAGATCATGTCCCCGGAAACGGGAAGCTCCTCCTGAGGGGGGGCCGGTTTGGGCGGGAGGACCGCCTCTGTCCGGGAAAGCCCTGCCGCCGGGACCGGGGCCGAAAGGTTTTTCCCGGGAGGCCAGGCCAGGAGTATCTCTTCTACATCCTGCCGCTTAAAGGGTTTAAGGAGAATATCGTTAAACCCCACGTTCATACACCGCTCCCGCTCGTCCGGGAAGGCGCTGGCGGTAACGGCGATTATGGGCTTCCCAAAACCCCGCTGCCTCAGCTGGTCCGCGGCATCGTAGCCGTTCATCCTGGGCATCTGGATATCCATAAAAATGAAGGACACCGGGTAAGCGGCGGCTTTTTCCAGGGCTTCCAGGCCGTCGTCCGCAAGAATGACCGGGTACTCCAATTTTTCCAGGATGGTGGAGAAAAGTTTCCGGTTGACCGGATGATCCTCCACGACCAGGATAAGGGGTTTTTCCCCCTCCTCCTCAACACCTCCAGGCCGGGCCGTCTCCCGGCCGGAGGCTTCCGCCTCATCAATGGCTTCCAATTCCTCAACAGCTTCCGGTTCCTCGGTGAAACCCGCCAGAACTTCCCCCATAGTACGGATCAGATCCTTCCGCGTAACGGGTTTGTTGATATATGCCTTGAACCACCTGAGAAGGGTCATCTTGGCCTCGGCGCCCAAAAGCCCCTGAGGAACCATCAGGATAAGCCGGGCGCGGCTGATTTGTTCATCCTTGTTTATCTCGGCGGCAAGACGCCAGCCGTCCATCCAGGGCATGATCATGTCCAGGAAACAGATGTCGAAGGGCCGCTTTCGGGCGGCGGCGGCCCGCATGGCTGTCAGGGCTTCCTCGCCGGAGACCGCCACATCTACTTCAAAATAACCTATGTCCTGAAAATAGGATACCAGGATGCGCCGGGATTCGGGCCGGTCGTCAACGACCAGAATACGCAGATCCCGCCGCAGAAGGGCCGCCGATGCGGCTTCGCCGGACAAGCCCGACCGTTCAATGGGAATGGTGAACCGGAAAATAGAGCCTCCCCCGTCGTTGGGAAGCATATTGATCGTGCCGTGCATGAGTTCCACCAGGTTCCGGGAAATGGCAAGCCCCAAGCCGGTGCCGCCGAACTGCCGGGTGTTGGAGGGATCGCCCTGGAAAAAGGTGGTGAACAGCTGGTCCCGTATCTCCTCCGGGACTCCTATGCCCGTATCCGCTACGGACACCCGTATGGCCTCCTGCCCCTTCCATTCCGAGAGGGCGGCGGTGATGATGATTCCCCCTTCTCGGGTGAACTTTACCGCATTTTTAACCAGGTTGATCAGAATCTGCCGGTATTTGTTCGGGTCCCCCTTGATAATGAGCGCCGCATCAGGCGGTATATCCAGGGCTATCTCCAGGCCTTTCTTGTGAGCTTCCAGGGTGATCATCTCCACAGCCTGTTCGATAGTCTGTTCCAGATCGAAATCAATACGCTCCAGCGTCATCTTTCCGGCTTCTATCTTGGAGTAGTCCAGGATGTCGTTGATGAGGGAAAGCAGGACCTCAGCGGAAAATTTAACCTGCCGGGAATATTCGGACTGCTCCCGGTCCAGATTTGTGTCCTGGAGCAATTCAATCATGCCAAGGATGGTCTGAATGGGGGTGCGTATCTCGTGGCTCATGTTGGCCAGAAACCGGCTCTTGGCCTCCATTGCCTGCTCCGCGTTTCGCCGGGCTTCCTGAAGCCGGGTTTCCTCCTGCCGTTTCCAGGTTTCGTCCCGGATGATGAGGACGAACCGGGCATCCTTTTCTTCCACAGGAGGATCAAGCCCTTCGGATTCGTCAATGGCCCAGGCGTCAATGTTGAACCACCGGGCTGCTCCCCCCTGGCCCTGAACCGCCAGGGAAAAAACCGCCGCCGCCGTTTCCCCGGCCACAAGACCTTTGTAATCCTCAGAATTCGCCAGGGCCTGTTCCAGAGGATGCCCCGGGACAGAAGCGCTGTCCCCGCACTCCCCCGGCAGAGACGCGAGGAGTTCCCCTCCCGGACGGTTCGCCGAAAGGAAGGTCCCCGACCGGGATGCCAGGACCACGGCAGCCGGAGAACCGCTAAAAAGACAAAAGAGGGATTCTTGTTTCATAGGTTAGATTTTCGTCCTGAGGATCTCCAGGGATTTCCGAAATATATCGTCCGGCTTTAAAGGTTTGATGAGGTAACTCTTTACCCCCAGGCGGAACGCCTGAATCACCGATTCCCGGTGGCTTATCGAAGAAAGCACAATCACCGGCTGCTCTATCCGGTTTACATGCAGGACCCGTAAAACCGAAAACCCGTCTACTTTGGGCATCATGAGGTCCAGAAAAACCAGGGAAAAAATTTCCGTTTCCGCCACTGCCAGGAATTCCCCGCCGTCACTGTAGCTGCTGACCGACGCGTTGACGCTCCGAAAGGTGTTCCTGATCATTTCCTGAATGACAAAATCATCATCCACCACGGCAATCTTTAGGTTGAGGTCTCCCAGGGATTCCTTGATTTCTTCTATGGTGAGGCGGTAGGGGTTATGTTCCGAGCTGAACCTGAACTGTACCGATTCGTTGGAGGCCACGAGATTTGGCTTAAGCAGCATATCCCGCTGAATACCAGGACTTCCGCCGCCTGAACCCCTGCCCTCCTGATCCGAAAAAAAACTGTCCATAGCGGACTGGAGATTGTCCACCGCCTCGATCCCCGCGTAGTGCTTCTGGCCGGCGATAAATTTCTGCACAAATTGATCCCTGGTCAAGACCAGCACATTGGAATTACCCGCCCCGCTGGCCTCAAGCGCCGTATCTATAAGCTTGGCCAGATTGGGAGCATCGGCAAAGTTGAGCTGCATATCGCTTATCATGATAATAACTTTGGGGGCTTTGATGTCGTACAGCTCGACCATCTCCATGATCTTGAACTTGAGCAGGTCCATCTTATCCCTGTTCAGCCCCTGCGCCGATTCGATAAAAATAATATTGTCGTTTACATGGACATCCACTATCCCCGGCGTATCATCCAGGGTAAAATTGATGCCCAGCATCTCTGTAAGGGTCGCAAAGAATATGTCGAGCTTTATCGGTTTGGTGAACACCTTCTTTACATTAAAAGATACCAGTTCTATGATCCGCTTTTGATCCAGTTTTTGAGCGGTGATTATGATTGGGATGCCCGCAGTAGAAGGACTTTCCCGTTTCTTGATCAGGAGCTGCATATTTTCCTGACAAGCTAAACGATAATCCATGATAATGAGGTGGGGGATCATAGCCCTCATCCTGGATATGCTCTCCGCCACATTCGTTGTAATGTCAACTTCTATTTTGTTTTGGGTAAATTTTTCCCGCAGATACTCGCGGAATACAGGGGATTCGTCTATAATCAGTACCTGCTTCATATTATAACTCCGTGTTTCATCATTGTAAGGCATAGCGGCGGGATAAACAAGCAGGGGTAAGGCGGGACCGCTTG
>JAISOQ010000305.1 GCA_031275515.1 Treponema sp.
CGGCCTCTGGCGGCAGGTGGGAAACCTCCGGGCCGCCGAGGATAATGAGAGGCCGGGATGCCCGCCCGGATCCGTCCTCGTCCGTCCACTCTGTTTCCAGGGCCTGGAGCAGTTCCAGCGTCGCTTTGTGGTTCCAGATGGAGACCGAAAGCCCCAGGATACGGGGCCGGGCTGTCAGAATGGGGGCGATCTTTTCCGCCAGGGGCTGGCGGAGGGCGAATTCCAAGATTTGACAGCGGTCTTCCAGCGGACCCAAGTTGGCCTTGAGGAGCCTGAGCGCCAGGGAAGGGTGTATCCATTTGGCATTAACGGCGGCAAGAACTATGTCGGCCATGACATTCCAAGGACCGGATAACAAACGCCCCGCCGCCCCTCACGCTTCACCCCCGAAAGTTTGCGGCGCCGAAGAGGTTCAGGGTGCCGGTGGTCCACTCGTCCAGGGCCTCCATCACCAGATTTTCGACTTCAAGCCATGTGTCCGCCCGGGGACCGGGAATATTCGTATTGGTAGAGTTGGTAAAGACAATGGTATAACATCCTTGTTCCCTAAGGCTTTTCACATTAGCCGGAGCGTCGTCGATATATACGTGAGCGCCCACCGCGCCCTTATCCTTCATGAAACAGAGGTCCCAGTAGGGGATGTCGTAGGAGTCAAGCCAGTCCACGGTCTGGGTGATTGATGTACGATGGAAATACTTGAGGAAAAGCCGGTGGGTGATGATCCGGATACGGATGCCTCTGGCGGAGAGTTTTCGTAACACCGCCGGGGCGTCCTTAATAGGTTCCATGTCCCGGAAAAGGTTCCTCTGGGTGACGGCGAAACGGTGGAGGCGGGGATACCCGCCGTATTCGGAAAGGCCCCATTCCTCAAGGCCGTAGCCCACATCGGAGGTCAGGGTATCAAGGGGTTTATCGATCCATTCGGAAGCAATCTTCCGCAAGGAACCGTAGAAGTCCCCCACTACGCCGTCCAGGTCTACTCCCAGAATAAAGCTGCTTTCATCCATAACCAGATCCATCCTTAAATGAACCCGGTTTGCTTTGAAATAAAGATAACTATGCTGCGATCCTTTACCAGGTATTGATTCTCCGTCAGGAAAGGTTTTTCCTGGCCGGGAAGCAGAATGTCATCCGGCGAAGGAAGGGCCGTATCCACCGCCAGAGCCCAAAATTTCCCTTTAGGGGCATTGCAGAAGGTAAAGTTCACGGGGTTTAATTCTGAATTCAACATGATGTAAAAATCGTTGTCGTCCCGGTCGGACTGAATATCCGTCTTAGTGCCGTCTATACGCAGGGCAAGGCAGGCGCCGACTTTGTCCCAATCCGGGATTTCCCCATTCTCGTTGAACCAGGTGATGTCCGGGAGGGCGTTGTATTTACCGCCCCGGCCAGTGAAAAATTCAGGGCGCATAAACCCGTGGTGCCGCAGCCGGAAGGCGATTATTTCCCGGACAAAGCGGAAGAGGTTCCGGTTTTTTTCCATCAGGGACCAATCGTACCAGGAAATGTCGTTGTCCTGGCAGTAAGCGTTGTTGTTGCCCTTTTGAGTCCGCCCAAATTCATCCCCTCCCAGGATCATGGGGGTTCCCAGGGAGATCATAAGGGTGGTAAAGAAGTTTTTAATCTGCCGTTCCCTGACGGCTTCAATGGCCGGATTAATGGAGGGGCCTTCAAACCCATAATTGTCACTGTAGTTGTTGGCGCCGCCGTCCCGGTTTTCCTCGCCGTTTTCCTCATTGTGTTTGCCGTTGTAGGAAACCAGATCCTTCATGGTAAACCCGTCATGACTGGTGATAAAATTGATGGAATGGAAGGGCTTCCGTCCGTCCCTCAGATACAGGTCGGAACTCCCGGAGATACGAGTCGCCACGTGCCGGGCCGTGTGGGGATCGCCCCGCCAGAATCTCCGCACATCGTCCCGGAACCGGTCGTTCCATTCCGCCCAGCGTCCGCCGGGGAACCAGCCTACCTGGTAAGCGCCGCCGGCGTCCCAGGCTTCGGCAATAATCTTGGTATGGCTCAGGATGGGATCTTCGGCAATCCGTTCCAGCATGGGGGGATTCTCCATAAGGTTCCCGTACCGATCCCGGCCCAGAATAGATGCCAGGTCGAAGCGAAAGCCGTCCACATGCATTTCAACTACCCAGTAGCGGAGGCAGTCTATGATAAAGGTCCGTACCACCGGGTGATTACAATTCACCGAGTTGCCGCAGCCGGAAAAATTCTTGTAGTACCGTTTATTTTCGTCCAGCATGTAATAGATGGCGTTGTCCAGTCCCCTAAACGAGAACGTAGGCCCCAGTTCGCTGCCTTCGGCGGTATGATTAAACACTATGTCCAGGATCACTTCAAGTCCGGCCTTGTGGAGTTCCCGGACCATTTCTTTGAATTCCCGCACCTGGCCTCCGGGGCTCGTATCTACGGCATAGGAGCCTTTGGGCGCGAAAAACGCCACGGTCGAATACCCCCAATAATTGACCAGGGGCTTGCCGGTCCGGGGGTTTAGTCCAGGATGTTCCCGCTCGTTAAATTCCTGAATGGGAAGCAGTTCCAGACTGGTAATTCCCAGTTCTTTAAAAAATGGGATCTTTTCGATTATCCCCCGGTATGTTCCCGGATGCGCTACCCCGGAATTGGGGTTCACCGTGAGTCCCCGGACATGGGTTTCGTAGAGTACGCTGAATCTGAGGGGATAATTGAGGGGGACATCGCCCTGCCAGTCGAAGTCGTTGTCGTCCACCACCACACACTTGGGCTGGGTGTAGAAATCGTCCTGGTACGAAAAGGAAAGGTCTTTTGCGGCGTCGCCGGGATTATAGCCCATGCAGGCATTAAGATCCCAGTCCGCCAGGGAGGTCATGGCTTTGGCATAGGGGTCTATCAAAGACTTATGGGGATTGAACCTGAGCCCCTGTTCGGGGATGTACGGACCGTCCACCCGGTAAAGATAGAGGGCTCCCGCCTTGAGTCCCCGGATATGGCAATGCCATATATCGCCGGTGCGGTTTTTCTTGGCGTCTAATTTGATTTCAATACGCCTGCTCCCCGGGTCCGGGGATTCAAACAACACCAGCGTCACCGCTGCGGCGTGCCGGGAAAAGAGCGAAAAATTGACCCCGGTTTCGGTTAGGGTTGAACCCATAGGGATCGGCTTTCCGTTATCAACCGTAAACATATCTATATTCATACAAAAACATCCTGCGGCAGCCTGCAACCTTAATGGCGATGGCATTGACCTTATCGCACTATCCTATCATACCTGACCGGCGATTACCAAGGCTTTTCGAAATATTTCGACAAAATGGCGGGGGCTGATATTCCGGGCGCCCAGCCGGTCCTTGTAGTCCATAGGCATACCCAGGTCCCAAAAGGCAAAACCGGAGTCTCTAAGATACCGCCCGGTCAGCACCATCTGGACTGTTCCCGCTGAATCTTCATCCCTGTACCCTGAATAACTGGTATATACCCTGCCGGTTACTACCCCGAATTCGCCGGCAACGAGTTCCCCGTCCCGGTAAAGGGCGAAAGCAACCGGCCGTACCAGGCTGCTGCTGAAGGCGCGTATGGCTTTAATGCTTTCTTGCAGGGGCGGGATAAGCCAGCCGTCGCCATGAACATACACGCAGCGATCCAGGATACGGTCAAAATCGGCGTCATACCGCAGTTCATACCGTTTAAGGAGCCGCCTAGCCGTTCTGGTCTCGTGAAGGTCCTGCCAGAACAGGACTGACCGTTTAAGGTGGAGTTTAGGAAGCAGGATACACCGGTACAGCTTGTCGGGTCCGCAGGCAGACTCTAAAGCGGCGGACATTACCAGGAACCCCGCCCGCATAAGAGCGGCAATAAAGGAGGGATCGAAATTCAGGGCATAACAAAATTCATCGTCGTATCCGGTTTCCAGTATGACATCCACAATCCAGTCAAGGTCGTCTTCCGGGGTGATAACTATTTGACCAGATTGGGTATAACGGATAAAACGAGAATTCATCATTACTGAAAATATAGAAACAGGCGGCGATTGTCAATAAATAAAACGCCGC
>JAISOQ010000041.1 GCA_031275515.1 Treponema sp.
TGACCAGACGCATAAGACCTCTTAATACTGAGATATTGGTAACTATTCAATCGCTTGGGGGGTTAAAGCATTGGAAAACAAGAAAAGGTCTGAAATCACGCTACGACTGAATAGTTACAACACGATAACTGTTTGGAGGAAGACCTGTTACCCTCCTTTGAACGAATGGAGTATCAAGATGAACCGGAGAGACATTGTTTACGCAGCCCTGAATCACGAAGAAACCAAGCCGGTTCCCTATCATATTGAATTTACCGGCGAGTCGCTGAAAAAAATGGTCCTGGCAACGGGGAAGACCGCGGCTGAAGTGGAAGAGAGCGTTGGTTCTTACCTGAACTACATCCAGTACTGGGGATGGCCCACGGAACTGCCGGATAGGGCGGGGTATTTCCGGGACGAGTTCGGGGTGGTGTGGAACCGCAACGGCCCGGAGAAGGACATAGGCTGGGCGGAAGACCCCTTGATAACGGATATTGAAACCGGCGATTACCGGTTCCCCGAACCGGATATTCCCCGGCTGCGCCGTGACATAGAAGGACTCCTGGCTGAGGGGGGGGATCGCTTTACCTTTATGGGCTTTGGCTTTTGCATGTTTGAGCGGGCCTGGAGTCTCATGGGTATGGAAAATGTCCTTACGACGATGGTAACCAGTCCCGGAGAACTTGAAAAACTTTTCGACCGGATATGCGATTTTTTTATCCGGCTGGTTGACGTTGCACTGGAGTACGAGGCCCTGGACGGCATCTACTTCGGCGATGACTGGGGGCAGCAGCGGGGACTGATCATGGGGCTGACCCACTGGCGGCGTTTCATCAAACCCCGCATGGCCCGGCTCTATGCCCGGGTCAAGTCCGGGGGAAAATTCGTCATACAGCATTCCTGCGGCGACTGCAACGAGATTCTGCCGGAACTTATCGAAATAGGACTTGACTGCTACCAGACCTTTCAGCCTGAAATATACGACATTGCCGGGATAAAACGGAAATACGGTGACCGCCTGAGCTTTTGGGGCGCTGTGTCCACCCAGCAGGTTCTGCCCGCCTTTACGCCGGAACAGGTACGGAAAGAGATCGTGCGGGTCGGCAATATTCTGCGTCCGGGCGGCGGATTCATCATTGCCCCTACTCATGCCCTGCCCTCCGACATACCGGTGGAGAACATCCAGGCCATGATAGAGGTGTTTCAGAATCAGGAGCGGTTTTTTGATTAACGGACAGGGTTCTTATTGTTTTGAAAAACGGTGAACAGGAGTTTTCATGAGCGAACTGCTGGAATTCAAAAACATCACAAAATCTTTTCCCGGCGTCCTTGCGCTTGACGGTGTCAGTTTTACCGCCCGCCGCGGGGAGGTGACCGCGCTGGTGGGGGAGAACGGCGCGGGTAAAAGTACTTTGCTCAAGATACTGAACGGCGATTACCAGCACGATTCGGGGCAGTACCTTATCGATCACCAGGAAAAGAATTTCACTAACCCCCGGGAAGCAATCAGTTCGGGGATCAGTGTTATCTATCAGGAACGTCAGATCATTCCCTATTTGTCGGTAGCGGAAAATATCTTCATGGAAGACATTCCCGCAGACAGGCTGGGCCTGGTCAACTTCGGCGAACTTAACGCAAAGGCCCAAAAGATCATCGACGAGTTTAAGCTGCCCTTCAAAGCAACGGTCCGGGTAAGGGATCTGTCGGTGGCGTTCCAGCAGATGGTGGAGATCATGAAGGCTTACCGCCGGCGTCCTGCCATCATAGCCTTCGATGAACCGACCGCCAGTCTTTCCGATACGGAGATTGACTCGCTTTTTGAAATTATAAAACGACTCAAGAACGAAATGATCATCCTCTATGTCTCCCACCGCATGAAGGAGATATTCAGGATCACCGACCAGGTGGTGATCCTCAAGGACGGCCGTTTTGTCAGGCAGGAAGCCACAGCCGCGATCACCGAGGATGAGATCATCCGCGGCATGGTAGGCCGGGATTTGGGGGACATATTCCATTCACTTTCCCGGAATGAGCGGATCGGAGATGTGATCTTCCGCGCGGAAAATCTCAGGGCGGACAATGTCAAAGATGTGAACTTTGAGGTGCGCGCCGGTGAAATCGTGGGTTTTGCCGGGCTTGTGGGCGCGGGACGGACGGAAACCATGCGGGCGATCTTCGGCGCGGACAGGAGGGAAGGCGGCAGCATCCGGCTCATGGGTAAAGAACTGAACATACGGTTTCCGGAAGACGCCATCGGCAGCGGAATTGGATTGTGCCCCGAAGACAGAAAGGATCAGGGTATATTTTCCATCCGGGCGGTGCGGGACAATATCAGCGTAGTAATGCTGCGCTCCCTTTTGAGGCGGGGTTTTATAGACCGGAAGGCGGAAAGCGACATGGCGGAACAGGGGGTCAGGCAGCTCAACATCCGCACGCCGTCCATCCATAAACGCATCGGGGAATTATCCGGCGGCAACCAGCAGAAGACGATATTTGCCCGCTGGATCGCAACGAATCCGAAACTGCTGATACTGGACGAACCGACCAAGGGAATAGACGTGGGATCAAAGAGTGAGATCTATCAGATAATCTGCGATCTGGCGAAACAGGGGATAGGGATCATATTTATCTCTTCCGAACTGCCTGAGATACTGGGACTGTGCGACCGGGTCGTGGTTATGTGCCAGGGGCGGATAACGGGAGAACTTACGCGGGAAGAAGCGACCGATCACAAGGTACTTACTTTGGCGATGGCCGATATGCTGGAGGGACAATCTGCATGAACGACACGGAGAACGGGAACACATCAATATTTAAACGCATCATACATTCGGAAAAGATAGGGCTTCTGGTTGCGCTGCTCCTGGTGATCATCGTCTTTTCCGTTCTGACCGGGGGGAATTTCATATCCCGGAACAACATTATCAACATTTTAATTGCGTCTGCCATAGTGGGGATGGTAGTCATAGGCGAATGTTACCTGCTCATCACCGCGCACGTGGATCTCTCGCCGGGAAGCGTCGCGGCTTTTTCCGGGGTATTGGTAGCGCTGTTGCTGCGGAACGGACTTCCCCTCGCACCGGCGGTGTTGATAGTCATTGTCATCGGACTCTGTGTCGGGTATATCAATTCCCTTCTGGTAAACCGGCTAAAGCTTGAGGCATTTATCGCGACTCTGGCGACCATGTCTGTTTTCCGCGGGCTGGCGTTTATCATCTGCGGGGGAAAAGCGGTTTTTGTTACCAACATGTTTTTTCTTAAAATGGGTTCCGGGCGTTTTCTGGGGATACCGATACCGGTAATCATCTTTATCGTCTCGTATATCATTTTTATGGTTATTCTGGCGCGCACACGTTTCGGGCGCAACGTGTACATGGTGGGAGGGAACGCTGTTGCGGCGCGGCTGGCGGGGATAAACGCACAGAAACTTCGCGCAAAGATCTACATGATGACATCGGGGTTCGCGGCGCTTGGGGGCGTCATCCAGGCGGGACGGATGAGCAGCGGACAGCCCATGACCAGTGAGGGGCTTGAGTTTGACGCGGTAACGGCGGTGGTGCTGGGAGGCGTGGCCATGTCCGGCGGGGTGGGAAGTCTGAGCGGGGCTCTTATCGGGCTTTTTATTATGCAGAGTTTTAACAACGGCCTTATGATGATGAACGTTCCCTCGTTCTGGCAGACGGTATCCCGCGGCCTTCTTTTGATAGTGGCCCTGTCGTTTGATTATGTCCGCAATCTCAAGCGGAGAAAGTAACTGGGTTTCAATGTCGGCCGCAGGGCATGACAAAGAGATATGTCAGGCGTTATGCATGACAACGATATATGTCAGGAGGAAAATGAAATGAAGAGAATCAGTGTGGTATTTCTGTTATTGCTCACCGCTTCTCTGGCGTTTGCCGGAGGCGGGGGACAACAGAGTAGCGGCGGCGGAGCAAAGGCCCAGGGGTCCCTGCTCGCATTTATCTGCAAGGACCTCTCGCAGGAATGGTTTGTCGGTACATCGACGGCTATGCGGGAAACCGCAATAAAACGCGGGGCCAGGGACGTACTGCTCTACGACACCGCGATGAACCCGGACAAGTATATGACAGCCCTGGACACTGCTATTTCCCAAAAGGTAGACGTGCTTATCGTTTGTCCGCCGGATCAAAGGCTGAGCCAGATCACCGTGGAACGCTGCAATGCCGCGGGGATCAAAGTCATGGCCGACGACGACGGCCTGATCGACGAGAAAGGCGTACACATTGCCCCGGCCCTGGAACTGGACGCCTATAAAGTCGGCGAGGGAATAGGCGAGTATCTGGGCAACTATTACAAACAGAACAACATGGATGGCAACGCCGCCACGACCGCCTTTATGCTGATGAACATGCCCGAAGTTTCTTCCTGCGTGCCCCGCAGCGAAGGCGCCCGCGATACATTCCTTAAATTAGTTCCCGGCTTTGATTCGAAAAAGGTCATCCGGGCCGACTATGACGGTACCACCGAGAAGGGATTCAACGTGGCCGCCGCTACAATTACGGCCAATCCGCAGTACACTACCTGGATCGTTATGGCGCCCAACGACGAGGGCGCCCAGGGCGCTACCCGTGCCCTGGAGCAGGCCAATCTGGACAGAAACGCTATCGTAGCCGGCGTGGGCGGTTACCTCGCCAAGGATGAATTCAAAAAGTCCTATTCCGCCTTTAAAGCTACCGCGTACATCGATCCGGTACTGGACGGAACTCTGGCTGGCAATGCCGCGATGGACTGGATTGAGAAGGGCATTGTTCCCTATTCTGAATACAAGAAACCCGGAGCCGCTTTCGGGGTGTATCCTTTCAGCGCTACAATGATTGACGCGAAAAACTACCGGGAGATAATGGGCGCCGGCGCCGATTGACAAAAACCAGAACCGGCCCCGCAACGGTCATGCCCTTGCGGGGCGTTTTTACGGGCGGCGGAACGACGAGCCTTGGGGCGCTATAAAAAAGTACGGAATGTATTAACGGCACGGGCATCGTAACAGTGATACTGTTTTGGAGGCACTATGACATCACGGCAAAGAGTCGTCGAATCCATCAACCACCGGCAGCCC
>JAISOQ010000044.1 GCA_031275515.1 Treponema sp.
CGGAATTACTGTCGATGGAAAAATCCCGCACGTGGAGTTCGTAAATGACGGCATCCTGGGCGGCGCCGGAAAAGGCGGGCCGCTCGCCGGGGCGGAAATTGGCCGGGTTTGTGGAGGCAAGATCAACAATGGCGCTCCGCTGACCGTTGGCGCTTACCGCCGTTGAATACGGGTCAACGCCGTAATTAACTTTGCCGCCGGCGAATTCCACACGGTACATATAGTACTTACCCGCAAGGTCACCGTTTATTGTCCCGGACCATACGCCGGAAGCCCCGTCTTTCGTCATCGCCGTGAGGTTAGCGGTCTCGTGACTGGTTACCTTTGCGCCGGAATAGACGCCCGCATCGTCGTAGAGGGCAATATCAACTTTCCGCGCGGCAGGCGACCAGACTTTAAAACCGCTGCCCGAAGCGCTGTAGGTAAGGCCCAAATCGTTTCCCGTGTATACAAAGGAGTCGAGAATTCTGCGCATGACAATGGGACGCTCGGCGAATCCGCCGGATTCATCCCGCACGGTTATGAGGCGCGAAGGATCGGCGATGGGAGATTCGAGGGTGATAACAACCTGCTTTTCATTGCGGCCTTTTGCGGATGCGCCCGCCAGTTTCTGACCGTCCGCATAAACAGCAAAAGTGTTGTGTTTTTTGGGCGCTTTAAGCAGACTTACCAGAACCTCTGTCGAGCTGTCCGCAGCAGCGTACTGTATGGGCATCGAGCGGGTATCGGGCTTTTCTGTGTAGAGGACGGGATCGCCCTGGAGTATCCAGATTTCCCGGGCCCTGGTAAAGCGGTCATCGCCGGTGTCTTTTTCCACCCAGTCGTTGCCGCCCCGGCTCTTCCGGATAATGACGCCAAATTCATTTACGGGGCCGGATTCAGGGATGTAGGCGGTAACGAAACCGCTGCGATCCGGGCGGGAGAACTGGTATCCCGCGCCGTCCCCATTGGGGTCCGATGCCCAGACCCAGGCGTTCCAGCCGGCATAGTCTTTGCTGTAACGATAATAATGGATGATAAGGGAATAGGGTCCGCCGGCGGCAACATCAGTGCTTGAACAGGAATTGAACGCCAGGAGGGATGCCGCAGCAAAAGCTATAACAGCAAATACCGCGAAATCCTTTAAAACCCGATCTTTGAACATCATAATGCTCCAATTAAAAAGTCGGACATAGGGCCGGAGACTGTGGGCTTGGAGACTCACCGTCAGGACGGCCTGTGCCGCGCAGGTTTGCCGATAAAAACAGCATAACCGGTTATAAGATAAAAATCCAGCCGCCTCTCAGGGCTGAATAGGAGGGGGAATTATCCCCCCTCGTCCAATAAAAATCCGCAAAACAGCCCTGAAAGGGCCTTTTGCAAAGGGCCTTTAATCCGGGGCTTTGGCCCCGCCGGATAATTACAACAAAAAAGAGGCTGTCCCAAAATCGTGCGCGCCGGCGCACAGTCAATTAGTTTTGGGACAGCCTCAAAGATTCCGGCATTCAGTACGCCGGAATGGAATGTCGCCCATCAAAGAGCGGACACTAACGGACCGGGGGTTTTTCCTCGTGAACCGCGGGGTCTCCGGAAATCAGCCAGATTTCCTTTACCCCTGCAAAACGGTCGTCCGCAATATCCTTGGATGTCCAGGAGTCGCCGCCTTCCCGCACGATAAAGCCGATTTCGATAACGTCTTCCGGCAGATATGCTGTCGTAGTAACGAAGCCGTCCGCGTCCGGCTCTCCGAAGGTGTAACCAGCGCCGTTGTCGTTGGGCTGGGCGGGCCATAGCCACAAATCCCAGCCGCTGTAATTACCGTCCGGGCGGAAATAATGAATGATCCAGGGACCGTCTTCACCATCTTCGGGGAGGGAGGCGCAGGATGCCATAGCCAGGGCGCAGAGAAGCGCCATAAGCGAAACCAGAACAATTCGTGAAATATTAGTTTTCATGTTTTCTCCTTAGAAAACGTAATTAAAATGATAATCCGGGCATAGGCGCGGACTTTTGGAACCTATGGTTTTGCTTCGTAAACCTTAGTGTCCCCGGAGAACAGCAAAATTTCCCTTTTTTTGGTAAAACGGTCATTACCCTCTTGTTCCAACCAATCGCCTTTCCGTACGATAAAACCTATTTTGCTAACGTTTGCCGACAAAGACACTGTTGCGGTAACAAAGCCCTTCGCATCTGGCTCGCCAAAGGGATAACTGGCGCCCTCTCCTTTGGGCTCGGCGGGCCATACCCACATATTCCAGTCGCTGTAATTACCGTCCGGGCGGGAATAGTGAATGATCCAGGGCCCCGGCAACCCCAGTTGTATGTAATCAATGCAGCCCCAATCAGTGGTCCAGACCTTGAGCGTATCACCACCCTTCAACTCTACCGGGTCGGCAGGAGCGATTAAATCTTTGTCGGAATCCAGCTCCCATCCGTTATTGGGGGCAACTTCCGTTTCCCACACCGTATCACCGTCGTTCACCGTGAACTTTACCTGAAAGTCATCGGCTCCAGAAGCGTACCGGAATTTCACGATATAGCTGCCGCTGGAAATGGAGTCCGGCAGGGTGATCGTGAAATAATTTGTTGCCCCATCGCCATCGGGATTGAGTTCATTCATGACATTGCCAACACTGCCGGAACCTTTGGCCCCGTTATTCGTAACGCTGCCGCTGGGTACTCCATCTTCGGCCTGGATTATCTCTTCCTCCGGCTCGGGTAAAAGCTTAAGAGCCTCTTCCAGGGTTAAAAGATCATCGTGGGACTGCGGGCATCCTGCCAGCGCAAAGACCACAAACAACGCCGCAAGTGCAGCCAGGGTTTTAATAACTGTGTTTTTCATCGGTTCCCCCTTACCTAGAAGTCCCAGCTCAGGCCAATACGGAAACAGGCCAAACCGGCCATGTCCTTGGGCGAGCCTATCATATAATCACCAAAGTCAAGTTCCGCACGGTCGTTGTAGTCCTTATACGGTTTGGCGTTCCAGAAAAACTGCCCCCAGAAACGGGGGTTGCCAAAGCCGCGGAGTTCCTTGGTCATGCCCAGGAAGAAACCGAAAGGATCGTCGTGTTTGGCTACGCCGGGATTGCTGATGCGGATAAGCGCTCCGGTACTTACGCCGAACTGCCGGGGAAGTTTTACCGAAACACTGTAGCTGTTGAAGAAGTATTCGGTATCCTCGTTATCAAACCCGACGGTAAATTCGAGGCCCTGGAATACCGGGTTCAGGCGGCCCGTACTGAAACGAAAAGCGACATCGTTCACGATAACAGGCGACTCAACCGCATCAGTACCGGCGCCGCGTATAAATTTGTCATCCCCGGCGGTGTTGAATTTGAGCTTGGTGTAAATGTGGAATTTACTGTCAAAGCCCAGGAGCGGGGAAAGATTGTATTCCGCTTCCGGGTCCAGGAAAAGCTGGACATTGTTAATGTCGGAATAGGGCGTGGGGGTGTCCTTGTTGGTGAAGGCGTTGCTGTAATAGGGGAAATCACGGCTAAAGACAAAGCTTGCGCCGGTCTTGCCCCAAACTTTGAGATTCCTGACGGGCGAGACAGAAGCGGACACATAAATCTGCTGGTTGTTCAGAATACCAAGGCTGTCGGTAAGGTGGTATTCGTCGTCCCACTGTTTCACGTACATCATGCCGGCCTGGGGGCCCCGGAGGGCATAGCCAAAACCAAGGTCAACAATGCCGACAGTATAGCCCAGGCGCAGGGCGGCGGCCATATTGTTGTAAAGGGCCGCGTCCGGATCGGTCTGGCTGACATCGGATGATGCCGGAGTATAGAACGACCGGATATTCACGGTGCTGTCCTGCGGCAAAGGTTCTTCGTAAGCTCCATAAATGTTGACCAGCGCGTTGGCGTCAATTTTAACGCCCATAACTTTAGTGGAATAGCCTGCGATAAAATCGTTTTCCAAAACGTCATCCAGGATTGTATCCCAGGTATTACCCCAGGCGCTGTTAAACTGGAAACCGATCTTGTGTTCCTGGTATTCGGCTTTGGCCAGTCCAAAAAAACCGTATTGCTGGCCCGATCTGTTGGCGCTTCGGTTGGGGGAAAGCCAGACATCCAGTTTGACATCGCCGATTTTCCGGAGCTTTTCGCCCGTCTTGAAAACCACGAAGCCGCCGTCGCCGTCGTAACCGCCATCCCAATTGTCGCCGTCCAGGGTGCGCCAGAGGCCCATCCAGTTACCCGGAATTTTGGCCCACTTATAGCCAATCTGGGTATCAAGGTAGGAAGTCTGAAAGGTGATCCCCAGGTTGTCCAGCGTGGGTTTTGCTGCCTGGTCAATAGCTTTAAAAGGATTAGTAAAAAGATCGGTTAAATAATGCTGCGATCCGTCGGCAAAAGTCAGACCGTTATCAGCATTGTAATCGGAATTACGGTAAAGATTGTTGGAATCGTTTACTTCAAAGGCTTTAATTTCCATGAACATCTGCATACGGGGCAGAGCTTGTCCGGAAAACTTGAGATAACTTCTGGCATTGATGCCGGAATTGCGGGGAGTGAAATCGTCAGCATCGAAATAATTTTCGAGCGACAGGTGAGACCAGGTCCCGAATTTCAATTGGGCCTGGACCCCCCCCCCCCCCCCCCCCATAAAAACACCGCGGTAAAAAACAGCAGTGTCAGGGTGGAGGACGACATTCGCCGGCGGCCCGGGTTAGAATGATTTGTCATATTTGTTCCTCTTTTCTCCTCTGGATAGTTTTGGGCCTTCTCCCTGTTACCCATCCGGCAGAAGGCCCCCATAGTTTGTGTTACAGAACACTTTAAAACTACAGGTATGAAATCGATGCAAAAATTCCCGGCAGTTAAACTTTTTCCAAAACACCAGTATAACTGCCTGACCCGTCTTACAGGACAAAAACCTCCTTAATGTAAGGAAGACATGACGGACCGGTCAAAAATCATGTCTTCCCGTAAATATGACTGCTGTCCCAAATCTGAAGTTTTGGGACAGCAGTTATGAAAAACCGCCAGGGTAAAAGGCGGTATTTCGCCGTTGTTAAGGGGCGCTGCGCTGAACACGTATTGCCCCGCTTCGCCGGCGGCTTCTACAGGGTTTTCCCCGGTATAGACCGCCCGCAGTGTGTTTTCCCCGCCGCCAATAATCCAGCGGGAGACGCCGTTTTCAGCCTCGTACCGCATGGTACACGAGTTGATAAGGGCAATGTGTTTCTTTCTGAACGCGACAAGGTCCCTGAAAAAAGACAGAAGCTCCCGGTCCCGCCTGTTTTCGCCCCAAATCATGGGCTTGCGGCACTCCGGATCGCCGGATCCCGTCAGCCCCATCTCAGTACCGTAATAGAGACAGGGTGAACCGGGGAGCAGAAAGAGCAGGGTAAAGGCGTTCCGCAGGGCCGGTTTATCGCCCCCTGCCAGGGTTAAAGCCCGGGGGGTATCATGAGAGTCCAGCAGATTAAAGGCCAAACGGTTGTGGAGATCGCTGTACCGCCCCAAGGTCTGGAAAATCCGCCGGGTAAACTCCCCAGGCCCGATAGTTTTCCGCAGGAAAAAGTCGGCAATGGCAAAACCCGCAGGATAATTCATGACGGCGTTAAAATACCCCGGATTGAGCCAATTTGAGGCGTCGTGCCACATCTCCCCCAGAATATACAGGTCCTGCTTTGCCGCCCGTACTTCCCCGGCAAAGGCCCGCCAGAAATCAAAGGAAACCTCGTCGGAAACATCCAGCCGCCAGCCGTCGATGCCGCACTCCCGAATCCAGTACACCGCCGCATCCAGCAAATACCGCCGGGCCTGGGGGTTCTCGGTGTTCCACTTGGGCATACGGGAACTCATGGCGAAGGCGTCAAAGGGTATTTTTTCCGGGTTCGAGTAACGGTCCTTCACGGGGAAACTATGGATATGAAAATAATTCCGGTAGACCGATTTTTCCTGGTTTTTAAGAACATCCTGCCAAAAGGGATGCCGTTCCCCAATATGGTTAAATACCCCGTCGAGGATCACCCGGATCCCCAGGGCGTGGGCGTCCTCCACCAGCCCTTTGAGGTCCTCCAGGGTCCCAAAATGTTCATCAATAGTAAAATAATCTTCCGTGTCGTATTTGTGGTTCGAGGGTGCCTTAAAAACCGGGTTCAGGAAGATACCCGTTATCCCCAGGTCCCTGAGGTACCCCAGCTTTTGCCGTATCCCCGGCAGGTCTCCGCCGAAAAAGTTCGCCGTTTCCGGCTTGCCCCGTTCCCAGTCCGCCGTCCCGGGAGGCGAAAGGGAGGGGTCCCCGTTGCAGAACCGCTCAGGAAAAATCTGATACCACACCGTATCCTGCACCCACTCCGGCGCGGAAGGGGCGTCAACTTCGTGGATAAAGGGGAAGAAAAACTGGTTATAATTCTTTACCGCCCTTTCCAGAGTATAAGGTTCCAGGCCGTTTTCGGAAAAATAATAATCCCCCGGCCCCGCCTTGATACGGAAACCGTATTTCAGCCGCCTCCTCAAGGGAAGCTCCAGCGCGGCCTGCCAGACTGCCGGCCCGGCGGCTTCTCCTGAAAGCTGTTTTTCCAGGGCTGTTTCCTGGTACTGCCAGCGATAGGTTTTCCCGGTCCTGGTGCAGCAAAAAGGATCACCGTAGATAAGGCTCACCGCATCCGCCTCTCCGGACAAGACAAGCCGCAGAATCACTTTTCTGCTGTATTTATCATAATAGCAATAAGGCAGACATGCCTGATGATAAACCTGCGGGAAACCGGCATCCATACTTCTAGCTTCCATGCTCATTGATTATTTACTGGTCCTTTTTTAACTCTATTCCGCCGCTGCCGGCTGAGGTGCATGATGCCTGACGTATATGCTGATGACCTGTATACTATCCAGTTTATAAGCAAATTGTTTTTTTGCAAGCTCATCGGACTAAATACGCCCTCCCTTCGTAAGGCCGCAGACGGGTAGTGTCCAGGGTTTCCGCATCATAATTCGCAATGAGGAGTTCTCCTTTCCCCGCGCCCAAAGCGTCCAGATCCAGGTCCGAAACTTCTTCCCCTGAAAAATTGCAGATCGCCAGGAGGCTCTTGCCTTCCAGCCGGCGGCGGTATGCATACACCCGGCGGTCATCAGGCAGCATATCCTCAAAATCGCCATAGACGATGACGGGGATTTCTTTCCGCAGTTTTATGAGCCGCCGGTAAAAGCTCCACACCGAATCGGGGTCCTGAACCTGAAGGGCCGCATTGATGGTCCGGTAATTGGGGTTCACCGGAATCCAGGGGGTTCCGGCGCTGAAACCCGCATTTTTCGTCCCGTCCCACTGCATGGGGGTGCGGGCATTGTCCCGGCTTGATTTTTGAATGCCCGCCATCATCTGTTCATGGCTGAGCAGTTTTTTTTCTTCTACCAGTTCCCGGTAAGCGTTAAAAACTTCCACATCCCGGCAGTCCTCCAGGGACTTCAAAGGCGTATTGGTCATCCCAAGTTCCTCGCCCTGGTAGATATACGGGGAGCCCTGCATCATGTGAAGGCAGAGGCCCAGCATCTTCGCGCTCAACACCCGGGACTGTTCATCGGCGTCACAGCCAAAATGGGAAACCACCCGGGGCTGGTCGTGGTTGTTCCAGTACAGGCTGTTCCAGGCTTTGCCGTAAAGTCCGGTCTGCCATTTATCCAGTATCTTTTTTAGTCCCGGCAAATCGAATTTTTTCGTAAGCCATTTGCCGAACTGCCTGTCCTGATCAAAAAACATGTGCTCAAACTGGAATACCATGTTAAGCTCCCGGCTCTCCCGCCCCGCAAAAAGGAGGGCGCTTTCGACAGTGGCGCTGGAAGTCTCCCCCACCGTCATGATGTCGCAGCGGGAAAGGACCTTTTCGTTCATCTCCCGCAGATATTCATGCACACCGGCATAGCCAAAGGGACTTTCCGCAGCCCCCCCGGAGACCGCCAGGGCTGATTCGGGCTTGCATATCGCATCGATCACGTCCATGCGGAAGCCGTCTATCCCCTTATCGAGCCAATACCGCATCATGTCGTATACGGCGTTCCGAACTTCGGGATTCGCCCAATTAAGGTCCGGCTGTTCAATGGTAAAAAGATGCAGGTAGTACTGTCCGGTAATCTCATCTTTCCGCCAGGCGGAACCGGAAAAAACACTGCGAAGCTCGTTGGGCGGCCCGCCGTTAAAACCGTCCCGCCAGATATACCAGTCCCGCTTGGGGTTATCCCGGGACGAACGGGACTCCGCAAACCAGGGATGCCGGTCTGACGTATGGTTCACCACCAGGTCCAGGATAAGTTTAATGCCCCTCCGGTGGGCTTCCGTAAGGAGCCGGTCAAAATCCGCCATAGAACCGTACCGGGGGTTTATGGCCCGGTAATCGCTGATGTCATAGCCGTTATCTACCCCTGGAGATTCGAAGATCGGCGAGAGCCAAATCACGTCAACGCCCAGGTTTTTCAAATAGTCAAGCCGCTCCGTAATCCCTTGCAGATCCCCTGTTCCCGATCCGGTAGTGTCCTGAAAACTTTGGGGGTAGATCTGATAGACCACCGCCTCTTTCCACCATTGCCTGTCATCCACAGCGTGTTCCTTTATCGAATCAGTTTTGAATCAGCCTCGTAATCTTACGATATGGTGTAACGTAATACTTAGATTAGGATATACCTTGTCTTCCAAGTCTGTCAAGAAAAATTTTTTTTAAAAATCGAATTTGGAACAGCCTCAGGAGTATCAAAAAATAGACGGTCAGGACCGGCGCAGAGGCCAGGAGGCGAAGATAATGTAAACGTCCCCCAGAATACCGCCGCCGCCCTATAGCGGGCAACTTTTCCCTGGGACAGCCTCATTAAATACGCCCGTCTCTCCTGGGACAATAGACGGGCGCTGCTCAGATTTCCACGTCAATAAGTTCCAGCAGCCGAACGGCTCATCCTTTCACCGCCCCCAGGGTAATGCCTTCCACAAAGAAGCGTTGGAAGCTGAGAAAGATCACCACAACCGGCAGGGCCACCAGCGCGGAAGCGGCCATGAGCAGGCTGTATTCAACCTCATGCTGAGACCGGAAGAACTGAAGCCCAATAGACAAGGTATACATCTCCTGCCTGGTAAGGTAAATCAGGGGTCCCAGAAAGTCATTCCAGGAACCTAATGCCGTAAAAATCGCCACCACCGCGATAACCGGCTTCATCAGAGGCGTGATCAGCCGGTAGAATATTTCCAATTCGCTGGCCCCGTCAATAAACCCCGCATCGGATATTTCTTTGGGTATAGTTAAAAGGTACTGACGCATCATGAAAATATATAGAGCCTGTCCGGTATAGGCCGGTATAATCAGCGGCAGAAATGTATTCACCATTTTAAACTTGGCGAATATGTCAAATAGAGCTACCAGTACCACCGGGAAAGGAATAAACATCGTGGCAATGACTATCAAAAAGATTTTTTCCCTGCCGGGCCAATTGATGCGGCTAAACCCATACCCCACGAGCGAATTAGAAATAACAGCCCCAATGACAGAAAAAACAACGATGGTCAGGGAATTCGTCATATAACGGAAAAACGGAATAAAACGAACCGCTTCCACGTAGTGTTCAAAGTGGACCTCTCGGGGAAAAAGGGTCGGCGGCGCCGCTCGCAGTTCCATGGAACTCTTGAGGGACGTAACAAGCATCCAGTAATAGGGCATGATATAAATGACCGCCATTATTACCAGAATAATACGGGGTATAATATACCGGGAGATAAAGCGCATGTTTCTTTGGTACTGAAGATTATTATTCATGGTCTTCTCCTTAATCAGGTATCGTAGGAAACCCAGCTTCGTCCCCAACGGAATACGCCCATGGCAATCGCGACACTGACCGTAAAGAACAAAACCGAAAGACAGGCGGCGTATCCCATCTTTGAATACTTAAAGGCATTCTGATAGATATACAAAACATAGAAAAAGAGCGAATTCTGAGAACCCACTGTACCGCCCCGGGCGCCGCCTGAAATAATGTAGGCTTGGGTAAATACCTGCAGCCCGCCGCTCAAGCCCATGATAATCTGGTAGAGAATAATCGGGCTAAGCATAGGGAGGGTAATGTGGAAAAATTTTCTGAATACCCCTGCGCCGTCAATGTCGGCGGATTCGTAGAGGTCTATGGGTATGGACCGCAGAGACGCAAGGAAGATTAGCGCAGGCCCCCCCGCCCCATATTGGGCCAGGATCACCAAAGAAGGTTTGGTGAAGCGAGGATCTCCTATCCAGTCGATAAACGGCAGGCCCAAGGCTACAAATATCCGGTTCAAGAGGCCGTATTGTGGGTTGGTAAAGAGAATCCATACAAAAACCAGGGCAAAGACCGGCAGTATAGAGGGCAGATAATAAACAGCCCGGTATACCGATACTTCCCGCACTTTCTGATTCATCGCCAGGGCCAGGATGATGGCGACCACAATACCTATGGGTACGGACATAAGAGTGTAGAAAAGAGTATTGTATATTGTAGTGGAAAGGAGAGGATCTCTGAACAACTCCTTAAAATTATTCAGTCCGGTAAAAAGGGGTCTGCCGAATCCTGAATATTCCGTGGCGCCTAAATAAAACGAATATCCTATGGGGTATATTTGAAGTACAAGAAAACCGATGATCCATGGCAAAATAAACAGAAGACCATTCCGTAAATTGCGCTTATCCAGCCGCTCAAGCATATTTCACTCCTCAGTACGGCGGCGTCTTACACGCCGCCGGTATCCGAAAAAAATGCCGCAGTTTTACGCGGCATTCTCAAAACTTACTGTAAGGGAAGGAATTTATTCAGCTGGGGCTGAGTCTGCTGTTCAGCCTCCTGCAGGGCCTCAAGCGGCATCTTCACATTCTGCACCACCATGTCCTGGGCTGTGGAAAGAGCATCCCAATACAAGGCCCCCACCGGGAGCGGAGGCCGACTCTTGGTGAAAAACAGGGCCTCCCTGAAATAGGATTGTTTTTCGGTGTAAATAGACTCGTCGTTGGAAATTGACAGAAGAGTGGGACAGTGACCGGATTCCTTGGTGTAGATGCGCTGACCATCGGCGCCGCAGGCCCAGTAGATAAACCGGACCGCCGCTTCTTTCTTTTTGGACCCCGTAGGAATAACAAAAGTCCAGCCGCCGGCCCAGGTAGAAGGCCCGTCCCCCTTTTTGACGCTGGGAATATAGGTTATGTCGTAGTCCACATCCGGCGCATAGGTTCGCATAGTATTCATGAACCAGTCACCTGTAATCATCATCGCCAAATGGCCGGTGATAAACGGATGCTGCTGGGGAGGATTGTTGGGTGGGTTATAACTGGAAATAAACGTCTGTACCTGCTGAACTCCCATTTCCTTGTTGTAATCGTAGAGGTACTGAAAACCGGCCACAACGCCTGGATGCGTGGGGGTAACTTTTCCTGCCTTTAGGTCAGCGAATTCACCGCCGAAGAGGAAACCCCATGTGTAGTGCCAGCCTTGTTCAAGCTGGGGAATAAAACCGACCTTGGCGTAATTGCCCTGAGCGTCTTTTGTATCAATTTTCCGGGCAATCTCCCGGAGTCGTTCCAGGGTAATGGGACCATTTTTCCTGTCCAGTTCCTCAGGGTCCACCCCTGCGTCCCGGAGCATCTGCTTGTTATAAAAAAGCCCACGAGTATCCGTATCAAAGGGCAGGCCATAGGTTTTACCGCGATACTGATCTTCGTCCCAAGCAAAGGGCAGGTATTTATCTTTAAGATTGGGATCGAGTTTTGCCAGATCTTCTGTCAGGTCCTCAAGCAAGCCGTCGGAAGCCCGCTGGGCCACAGTAAATCTGTCCAGCATGTACACATCCGGTCCAGTTCCTCCGCGCACCGCGGTCATAAGACTGGTAACATCGGTTTCGGAACCTGGAACCTGCACAAACTGAACTTCTACCGCCGGATTTGTAGCGTTATAGGCGTTTGCGATACTTTCAAGAATTCCATTATCCGGCGGGCCATGTGAGGTCCAAAAAACTACCCTCTCAGCTTGGGAGCCCCCCCCCCCCCCCCATCTGATTTTTTCTGACAACCAGCCAGAACGCTAAGTACGAGCAACACCTCCACAACAACAGTGATCCTCTTCATAATTATCCTCCTCATAAAAAACTAAAATATAGATATACATACGTATATCTTATTTAAGCAATTCACATTCCCGCAACAAGAACGGATACATACGCTCTCCTTTCGTAAAGCAATAGACGGGTATTGTTCAGGGTTTTCGCATCATAGTTCGCAATGAGGAGATCCCCTGTTTCCGATCCGGTAGTGTCCTGAAAACTTTGGGGGTATATCTGATAGACCACCGCCTCTTTCCACCATAGCCTGCCATCCACAGCGTGATCCTTTATCGAATCAGTTTTGAATCAGCCTCGTGATCTTACGATATGGTGTCACGTAATACTTAGATTAGGATATACCCTGTTTTCCAAATCTGTCAAGAAAAATTTTTAAAAAAATCGAATTTGGAACAAGGGAACGGATAGGGCTTTGGGGCATCCGGCGGGCCAGATGCCCCAAAGCCCCAAATAACGGGAAAATCTCAAGTCCGCCGGAGGCGCTCAAATTCCGAATTGAACCCGCCCCGGTCTTTTTAAAATTCCCGGCGGGGAACGCGGCCAAAGTACATCAGTTCCCAGATGGCGGGACTTTCCTGTTTTTCCGCCGCCTGGCCGCCCTCCAGACGCTCTATGACTGCGCTGCCGGTAAAGCGATGATAAGCGCCGTCGAAACCCGCAAGCCGGGCCAGCAATTTGATGAAGCCCCGGAGCTCCCCGATCATCTTATAATTAACGATGCTTTTTTGCCGCTCGTAGCTGACCCGGAAATGAACCTTGCCGTCATCGTAATCGTAGACCAGCCGGTTGTGTACGGGTTTGCCTGTCTGCTCCTCGATAAATTCATCGGAGGCGGTGAACGTGAGGTTTGCCGCATTGTCGGCAATGATCCGGTCCTTCCCGGCGATGAGGAATATGGGGAATTCGTTGTAGCCGTACTTCTTTTCCCCGTAAATATACGAGGTGATGACCCGGTAATCCCCGATTTTGGCCCGTCCCCAGTACCAGTGGTTCAACAGGGTACGCATGTTGATATTTCCCCAGTTGTGGTCATGGTAGCCCGTACCGGTATGGCGGGTGGTTTTGCCGTCCAGGATGATGGAGGCTTCCGCAAAGCCTTCGGGTACAGAGGGGAGCCAGGCGAAGTAATGTTCGTCTTTCTCGCCAAAAAAGAGGTGGCCTGTTTCGGGACGCCAGGGGGGTACGCTGCTGGTAAGGCGCAGGGCTGCTTCCGCCCGGTCGTTCTTAAAGTATACCTGGTATTCCCGGAGATTCCCCTTGCAGGAACAGGGGCCGATCTGTACATCGCAGCCCTCTTTGGAGGCGGTAAAGGGCGCGCCGGAAATTTCAAATTCTCCGGCATAGGGTTGGCCGCCGGCAGTAACCAGGGATATGGTTACATGAGGGACCGGCGGCCCCTTGGGGGACATCATGTGTTTGGTATAAAAGACTAGCACCAGGGTGGTCCCATCGTCCAGGTGGGAATCGAAGTACCACCATTCATAGGTTCCTTTTTCCCCGCTGTTAGTGCGGGTGCCGTCTTCCCAAAGTTCAACGGTCCCCTTTTTCAGTCCCAGCCGTTCATAGTGTTCCGGGCTTGTCCCCAGACGGGATTGTATCTTTCCAGGCATATTTTCCTCCTTATAATAAAATTGCATTTGTATCGCCGGGATGTACCGGCTGTTTTGGTAAAAAGTATACCTATCATATTACTATGTTTTATTAAGAATATCTAGTGTGAGGTTTTCTCAAAACTTTAGTTTTGGAAAAGCCTCTTTGATAATTCAAAAACCATGCGTTGAAGTTCTTCCAGGCCCTCGGTCATATTGGCCCCTTGCCTGCTCCCCGGCTCGGTTGACTGATGCCCTTCAGTGCCGTTATAAATGGCGGCGTTTTTGAAGCCCCCTATCCGGTCAAGCCGGGTGATTTCAAGGGAGAGTTCATCATCCCCGGCGCCGCCCCGGAAATGAATGGGAATCTCCAGGGCGTATCTTGCAAGTTCCCTGAGGTACAAGGCTGTATTGTAGGCTCCCCCGGTAAGGCGGCCTCCCAGCTCCCCAAAGATGCGGGCCAGAGGTTTGGGCAGGGGCAGCGTACCAGCCGCCGCTTCTGTCATGGTACGGATGGAACTGTGGAGTACCAGTCCGCCGGGGCGTTCTCCCCTGTCGCAGGGGCCTGTCCCTGTTCCTCCGGAGGCTTTGCCGGCGCTTTTCCTCCGGGCCGTTTCCTTTGCAATATCCGCCGCAATACGGGCGGCCACCGCCCCGCCCAGGGAAAAACCATTAAGGATTATGCCCGCCGCCGGTATGCCCATTTCCTCCCGAACATGACGGTAAATCCTGCGCCCGTCCTGATACAGGGATGCTTCGGTTATGGTTGACCCGATAAGGGGCGGCAGAGGCGGCGTATTGTTACTGGCCCCAAAGCCCCGGTAATCCACGCCGACCATGGGGACGCCCATCTTGTTGTAGGCCGCTGCCGCCATTCCGGCCATAGAAGCGCTGGACCCCCCGGAACCGGAAAAGAAGATCACCGCCAGGCCTTTGCCGGGCAAAAGCCCCGAAATCCGGCGGACTTTCCGGCGAAAAATCCGGCCAATACACATAGCCCCGGAGCAGGGCGGTTTGGGTAGTAATAACCATATCTTCGATACGGGAACCGGCAAAACTGTCCGGGCCGGTATCCCCCGCCTCCCGCCGCTTCCGCTGTTCCTCCCGGGGATCGCAGCCGTCATGCCGTTCCGCCTCGCCGCCGATTGCCATCTCGTTGAAAAAGCGGCTCAATACATATCCCGGACCCCCAGGGTTTATACGCGCTTCCCATCGTTTACCTTATCAGGGCTTGTATAACAAGAGGAACCCCGCGGCGGCCAGGATGATCCCAAGGAAAACAAAGTCCACGGGCCTCATGGCTATATCGCTGTAGCAGGTACGTTTCTTGACCGGCGCACTAAAA